>NZ_JBKGHJ010000264.1:0-11730 GCF_046520365.1 Corallococcus sp. 4LFB | reverse complement strand
GCCACTCCGGCGGCGCCCGCGCCGCCTCCGGCCCTGGACGCCAACGGACAGGTGCGCCCCATCTACCTCACGCCGCCGCAGACGCTGGCCGGCACGGGCCCCGTCATCGGCATCGACCTGGGCACCACCAACTCCTGCGTGGCGCTCCTGTCCAACGGCCGGCCCGTCGTGCTGCGCTCGCGCGAGGGCTACAACACCATCCCGTCCGTCATCTCGCTGAGCGCGCAGAGCAAGCTGCTCGTCAGCCACCGCGCGAAGAACCAGCTGGTGCTGCGGCCCACGCATACCATCTACGGCGCGAAGCGCCTGGTGGGCCGTCCCTACGACAGCGCCGTGGTGAAGCAGGTGCGCGAGCGCTTCCACTACGAAATCACCCCCGACGCCGCGGGCCGCGCCGCCGTGCGCCTGGGCAACGACGTGCTGTCGCTGGAAGAGGTGCAGGGCATCATCCTGCGCGAGTGCAAGGAGATGGCCGAAGCCCACCTCAACCAGAAGGTGGAGCGCGCCGTGGTGACGGTGCCGGCCTACTACTCCGAGCCCCAGCGTGAAGCGGTCCGCAAGGCGGGCCACATGGCCGGCCTCAAGGTGGAGCGCATCCTCAACGAGCCCACGTCCGCGGCGCTCGCGTACGGCCTCAACCGCGAGCTCAACAAGAAGGTGCTCGTCTACGACCTGGGCGGCGGCACCTTCGACGCGACCATCCTGCGCATCGAGAAGAACGTCTTCGAGGTGCTGGGCACCGGCGGCGACATCTTCCTGGGCGGTATCGACTTCGACAACCTCATCGTCGACTTCCTCCTGGAGCGCTTCCAGGAGAAGGAGGGCGTCGCGTTCAACGGGGACGGCATCGCCCTGTCGCGCGTGGCCGACGCCGCCGAGCGCGCGAAGATGGGGCTGTCCGAGCGCAGCACCTTCGAGGTCCACATCCCCATGCTGATGATGGACAACGCGGGCCGCCCCCGGGACCTGCGCGTGACGATGTCGCGCCAGGACCTGGAGAAGATCTGCGACCCGCTGCTCAACCGCACCATCGACGTGGTGCGCGACGTGCTCCTGGACGCCAAGCTGCGCGCCAACGAGGTGGACGACATCATCCTCGTGGGCGGCATGAGCCGCATGCCGCTGGTGCGCGAGAAGCTCAAGGGCCTCTTCGGCAAGAACGCGCAGGCGAGCGTCAACGCGGACGAGGCCGTGGCGCTGGGCGCGGCGCTGTACTCGGGTTCGGTGGACAAGGTGAGCAGCGTGGTGCTCATCGACGTGCTGCCCATGACCATTGGCGTGGCCATGCCCGGCGGCGGCTTCAAGCGCGTCGTCGAGCGCAACAGCCCGCTGCCCACGCAGCGCTCGTTCGCCATCAGCACGTCGCAGGACAACGAAGAGCGGATGGAGCTGTCCATCTTCCAGGGCGAGGACAACCACATCTCCGCCAACGAGTACCTGGGCACCGTGCGCATGGAAGGGCTGCCGCGCGGCCCCAAGGGCTCCGTGCGCGTGGCCGTGACGCTGAAGCTCGACTCCGAGTGCGTGCTGCACGTGGAGGCGCGCGAGTACTCCACGCGCAAGGAAGTGAAGGCGACGCTCGCCACGCGCTACTCGCCGGAGGAACTCCAGCGGCAGCTCCAGGTGAGCAAGGAGGCGGTGAACGCCGCCGAGGAGCGCCGGGGCGCGGACCTCAAGGACCGCGCGGGCCGCTTCTGGGGGTTCGTGAAGAAGGCGCTGGGCCGCAAGTAGACTGGAGCCCATGACCGCCTCCGCCCCCCGCTACATGGCGCGCTTCCGCTGCATCGCGGAGGCGTGCGAGGACACCTGCTGCGCGGGGCTCACGGTGCCCATCAGCGAGTCGCGCTGGAGCCTGCTGCGCCAGAAGGTCGCCGGCAGCCCGGACGAGGCGCGCGTCGCGGCGTTGATTTCACCGAACCCGGAAGGCGCCACGGGCCAGCAGGCGGGCATCCTGGGCAAGCGCGCGGACGGACACTGCGCCTTCCTGGATGAAGCGAAGCTGTGCTCGCTCCAGCGCCGGTACGGCGAAGCGGTGTTGCCGGACGGCTGCTCCGTCTTTCCGAGGGTGCTCACGCGCTGGGGCACGCAGGTGGAGATGGCGGGGTCGCTCGCGTGTCCGGAGACGGCGCGCCTGTGCCTGCTGGCGGAGGACGCGCTGGTGCGCGAGCCCGTGCCCGAGGAGCAGGCCCTGCGCCCCCAGGTCGCGCGGCAGGTGGCGGCGGGGGACGACGTGTGGACGGCCCACGCGGACACCGTGCGCGAAGCGATGCTGCGGCTCCTGAATCGGCGCGAGGTCCCGTTCGCCGCGCGCCTGTACGCGCTGGGCCGCCTGGCGCTGGACCTGGGCGACTTCTACTTCCCGGGGACGACTGACGGCGCGGCCGGCGAGCGGCTCACGGCCCTTCTTCACGAGTTCGAATCCACGGACACGCTCGCGTCCCTGCACGCGCAGCTCGAAGCGCTGGAGCTGCCCGGAGGCCCGTGGGCCGGCATCTGCGGCGCCGTGCTCCGCTCGCGCGAGGCCGCCGTGAGCAGTCCGCGCTTCCTCTCGCTCATGCACGCCGTGCGCGCGTCCTACGGCGGCACGGACACGCATCCGGACGAAGCATGGCGCCTCCACGCGGCCCGGCGCTCCGCCCTGGAGTCCCTGCACGGTGAGCGCGTGCACCAGTACTTCCTGCACCACGCGCTCAACCACGTCCTGCGCCACCCGTTCACGGAGGCCCCGAGCCTCCTCAGCGCCGTGTTCCTGCTCGTGCTGCGCGCCTCCGTGGTGCGCTGGGTGCTGCTGGGACACCCGGCCGTGGTGGCGGTGCTGGACGCTCCCGGCACGCCCGTGGCAGCGCTGGACGCCGCCGCCGTGGAGGCGTTCCAGGTCGTCGCCAAGCACGTGGAGCAGGCGCCCACGTTCCTGGACTTCGCCAGGGGCCTGGCCGGCGAAGGTCCGGAGACCTTCGCGCGGCTGCTCATCCTGGTGAAGGGCCTGTAGCGCCCGCGCTCAGCCCTGCGACTTCGGCTTCGCGCCCAGCTGCTGCATGGCCCGCTGGAACGACGGGTACTCGTGCGCGCCCTGGATGGCCAGCTTGTCGCCCAGGATGAACGTGGGCACCGCGCGGATGCCCATCTCCTGGGCCTCGCGCACGGACTCCTCCACCAACTGCCGGTAGCGGCCCTCTTCCACCGCGCGCTGCAGCTCGTCCGGATCCAACCCGGCCTCCGCGCCCGCGCCGCGCAGCGTGTCCCACTGCCAGAGGTCCTGCCCCTCGCTCCAGTAGCGCCGCAGGATGGCGGCCTGGAAGGGCTCCAGCCGGCCCTGCGCGCGCGCGTACTCCGCGGCCTCGTGCGCACGGCGCGTGGACGGGATGAGCTCCCGTTGCACCATCGTCAGCCCGGCCTTCGCGGCGCGGAGCTTCAGCGGGTTGTTGGGGTCCTTCATCCCCTGGCGCACGTACTCGGGCAACGGCAGCCCTTCCGGAGGCGTCTCCGGGCGCAGGAAGTAGGGGTGCCACTCCACCTGGACGTCGTATTCCTTCTTCAGCTTCTCGACCTCACCGAGGCCGACGTAACACCAGGGTCAAACGAAGTCGGACCAGATGTGGACGACGATGGGTGCGCTCATGGGCTGAAGCTCTAGCACCGCGCGTCGGAGCCTTCCACCCCTTCCACCCGGCCCGCATCCAGCGGTGGACAGGCCGCCCTCCCAAGGGCACGGTCCGCTTTCCATCCTTGCGGAGGAACCACCCGTGCCCCTGTCGCTCCTCGCGGCCCTGGCGCTCGGCGCCAACCCGGCGCCCGCGCCCCATCCGTTCAATCCACAGGACCTGGTCACGCTGCGCCGGCTCAGCGGCCCGCGCGTCTCGCCCGACGGCCATCAGGTCGCCTACGTCCTGCGCTCCACCGACCTGGAGAAGAACCGCGGCCGCACCGACCTGTGGCTCGCCAACCTGGACGGCTCCGCCCCGCGCCAGCTCACCTCCCATCCGGACGGCGACAGCGACCCGGTCTGGGCTCCCGACGGCAAGAGCCTCTTCTTCCTGTCGTCGCGCGGCGGCTCCTCGCAGGTGTGGCGCCTGCCCGTGGACGGCGGCGAGCCGCTGCCCGTCACGAAGCTGCCGCTCGACGTGAACAGCTTCGCGCTGTCGCGCGACGGCAAGCAGCTCGCGGTGGCGCTGGAGGTGCGCCCGGACTGCGCGGACCTCGCGTGCAACACGCAGCGCGCCGCGGAGGCGGAGAAGAAGAAGACCACCGGCCAGGCGTATGAGCAGCTCTTCGCGCGCCACTGGGACACGTGGCGGGACGGCACGCGCTCCCACCTGTTCGTCGTCCCCGTGGCCGGCGGCACGCCCGTGGACGTGATGAAGGGCATGGACGCGGACTCCCCCAGCAAGCCCTTCGGCGGCGCGGAGGAGTTCACCTTCACCCCGGACGGCAAGGGCGTCGTCTTCGCCGCGCGCGACGTGGGCCGCACCGAGTCCTGGTCCACCGACCTGGACCTGTTCCTCGCGCCCGTCGACGGCAAGGCGAAGCCGCGCAAGCTCACGGAGAAGAACCGCGCCACGGACACGAGCCCCACGTTCAGCCCGGACGGCAAGACGCTCGCGTACGTGGCCATGTCCCGCCCCGGCTACGAGTCCGACCGCTTCCGCGTCATCCTGCGCACGTGGCCGGGCGGCCAGGAGCGCGTGCTCACCCAGGACTGGGACCGCTCCGCCGGCTCGCTCGCGTGGAGCAACGACGGCGCCACGCTCTACACGACGGCCAACGACGTGGGGCAGAACGCCGTGTTCGCGCTGGACGTGGCCACCGGCAAGCCGCGCCGCCTCACGCAGGCGGGCAACGCGGAGGGCGCCCAGCCCGCGGCGGACGGCCAGGTCGTCTACGCGCTGGATGACCTGGACTCGCCCTCGGACCTGTACGCGATGAAGGCGGACGGCACCGGCGCCCGGCAGCTCACCCAGGTGAACAAGGAGGCGCTCGCGGGCCTGAAGTTCGGCGCCTTCGAGCAGTTCAGCTTCCCGGGCTGGAACAACGAGACGGTGCACGGCTACGTCGTGAAGCCGGTGGACTTCGACCCGAAGCGCCAGTACCCGCTGGCCTTCCTCATCCATGGCGGGCCGCAGGGCAGCTTCGGCAACCACTTCCATTACCGGTGGAACCCGCAGGTGTACGCGGGCCACGGCTACGTGGCGGTGATGATCGACTTCCACGGCTCCACCGGCTACGGCCAGGCCTTCACGGACTCCATCGCCGGGGACTGGGGCGGCAAGCCGCTGGAGGATTTGCAGAAGGGCCTGTCCGCCGCGCTCCAGAAGTACCCCTTCATCCACAAGACGAAGCGGTGCGCGCTGGGCGGCAGCTACGGCGGCTACATGATCAACTGGATCGCCGGCAACTGGCCGGACGGCTTCCAGTGCCTCGTGAACCACGACGGCATCTTCGACGAGCGCGCGGCCTACTACGACACGGAGGAGCTGTGGTTCCCCGAGTGGGAGCACAAGGCGCTGCCCTGGGAGAAGCCGGAGACGTACGAGAAGTTCAACCCGGTGAACCAGGTGGCGAAGTGGAAGACGCCCATGCTCGTCATCCACGGCGGCAAGGACTACCGCGTCGTGGACACGCAGGGCATCGCCACCTTCACCGCGCTCCAGCGCCGGGGCATCCCGTCCCGCTTCCTCTACTTCCCGGATGAGAACCACTGGGTGCTCAAGCCCCAGAACAGCATCCAGTGGCACGACGAGGTGCTGGGCTGGCTGGACCGCTGGACGCGCAAGTAGCGCGCCCCGCGAGGCCTCCCCTGGGGTGCCGGCCGCTCCGCTTCACCGGCGCTTCGCCGGAGCTTCACCGGAGCTTCACCGGAGCTTCAGGGGATGCCGAAGCAGTCGTCGATGCAGCTGGCGAGGACCTCCGAGCAGGTGCGGTCGGAGATGCACTCCGCGCACTCCGCGGTGCGCGCGCGGCGGTCGTCCTGCTCGCTCTCCTTCTCGTCCTCCCAGGCGCCAATCTTGTCGGCGCACTTGCCGGTATCCAGGTCGGCTTCGAAGCACTCCTTGCGTTTGTCGCAGAGGGCGTCCGCGTTGTTGGAACAGCCGGTGAGCAGCAGCACGGAGACACAGGAGGCCAGGGCAATCAGTCGTGACATGGCGCGGCAGTATGCAGACGAAGACGCCTCCCGGGAATCCACTTCCCAGGAGGCGTTCCGGTCTTCAGCGAGGCTGAACTACTTCGTCTTCGTCGTATCGCCCGTGGAGCCGCCCATGGAGCCGGGGTTCATGGAGCCGTGGTCCATGGAGCCGCCCTGCATGCCGGCGCCGCCCACGCCCATGGCGTCATCCAGCTTGCCCAGCGTCTGGTAGGCCATGTCGCGGTGCTTGGGCAGATCCTGGCTGAGCTGGGTCAGCAGGGTGGTCATCTCCGCGGGGGCGGAGGTCATGCCCTGCTTCGCCGCCATCACCTTGCCGATGGCCTCGTCATGGGCGGCCACCTGGTTGGCCATGTAAGAGGAGTCGAACGGCATGCCCTTGAGGGTCTGGAGCTTCTCCATGAGCGCCTTGTCGGCGGCCATGGCCTTCTTCTCCATGTCGTTGGTGGCCTTGGGCATCTCCGCCAGCTTCAGGTTCTGCGTCTTCGCAAGGTCCATGACCTGCTTGTCCGCGGCCGTGTGCGAATCAACCATCATCTTCGCGTAGCTCTTCACGTCCGGGTTCTCCGAGTTCTTCTGCGCGAGCTCGGCCTGCTTGATCTCCGACTGGTTGATGTAGTGCAGGCGCTCCAGGAAGGCCTTCGGGTCCGTGGGGGCCATGAAGCCCTTGAACTCGGCCATGCCCTTGGGGGCGGCCTTCGTGGCGGGCGTGGCGGGCGCGGCGCTCTGGGCCAGCGAGACACCGCCGGTGAAGAGGACCGCGGCGAGGGTGACTCCGTGCAGGGTGCGCTTCATTGGGTGCTGCTCCTTTTCAAGGCCTCGGAAGTGAGGCGGGACAAAGTCGGTGGACCGGGGCCCCCGGGTCCGCGCGGCGCACCTTGGAGCAGGGCGCCACGGCGAACCCAGTGGGTGGGGAGGCGGACGTGTGCCAATTCACGTTGCGTTCGCGGTCGGGTGCGCCAGTGGACAGCACCACTGACCCGGGGCCCGGGCGCGGACGTTCGGCACCACACGACTGTCTGGGAACGTCATCCGTCCTCCTCGTGCCCGGAAAGCTAGGCATCCCGGGAGGGCGGGAAGGGAACGGAGGCCTGACCCCGGCTGGCTGGCAGCCGGGGAGGGGGCTACTTCGCGGGCCGCGGCGCCGGGGAAGGTTTCGGCGCGGCCTTCGGCTCGGGAGCGGCCTTCGGCGCGTCGGAGGTGCCGGCGGGGACGTTCTTCGTCTCCGACAGCTCGTCCTCCGCGCGCAGGAAGGCCTGGGCGGCGCGGTCCACGTCTTCGGGCTTGAGGCCCGTCAAGTTGGCGGCGGCCACGCGCGTGCGCGACGCGAGCGCCGTCTCCCCCAGCGCGCCGTGGATGCGCGTGAGGGCCACGTGGATTTCGGGGTCGAACGGGTCGGAGGCCAGCGCCTCCAGGTACGCCGTCTTCGCCTTCGGGTAGTCCTTGCGGAACAGCAGGATGCGGCCCAGGTGCACGTTGGTGGAGGGCGAGCCCGGGTGCATGCGCAAGGAGCCGCGCAGCACGGCCTCCGCCTCATCCAGCCGGCGCAGCTCCAGCAGCGCGAGCGCGAACTTGTTGGAGACGGACTCGTACTTGTCGCCCACCAGCTTGTGCGCCCGCGCGTACTCCTCCGCGGCGGCCTTCACGCGGTTGCGCTCGCGCAGCACCTCGCCCAGGTGCGCGAACTTGCGCGCGGGGACCTCCGTCACCTCGGAGAAGCCGCCGAAGGAGATTTCCCGGCCCTTCTTCTCGCTGTCCTTCTGGGCGCCCTTGGCGTCCTCCTTGAGCACCACGCGGTCGTCGCGCGGCACCAGCTCCTGGGGGAAGGGCTGCTTCTTCACGTAGGACAGCCACGTCTTCTCGAAGAGGGGGAAGGGCATGCCCGTGGCCGCCTCCACCGCCTTCTTGTCCGGCTGGCCCGCCTTCAATTCCTGCAGGAGGGTGCGCAGGCCCGCGGTGCCCTTGGTGCCGTGGATGTAGTCGATGGCGTAGAACACCTCCGCGAACGCGGTGGCCGCGTCCTCCGCCGTGGGCAGCATGGCGATGGAGGGGTGCATCTTCTCGAAGGGGATGAGCTTGTCCTCCTTCACGCGCTTGCCCAGCAGGGCTTGCGTGGAGGGCGTCATGGCCAGGCCGCCCTTGCCGCGCCAGCGCGACTCCAGGAACTTGGCCAGGCCCTCGTGCAGCCAGATGGGCACGGTGTTGTGGGACAGCTGGCTGACCACCAGGTGCACGTACTCGTGCGCCAGCGTGTCCTGCCAGTCGTAGCCCTGCGCCACGGCCTTGGGGCTCGTGACCATCAGCTTGTTGAACTTGCAGATGGCGATGGTGCCGGTGGTGCGGATCTGCTTCTCCGTCAGGGTGCTGACGCGGGACAGCTCGCGCGCGTTGTTCACCACCTCCACGCGCACCTTGCCCGGCGGCGTCCAGCCCAGGTCCTCCGACAGCGCGCGGTGGATGGACTCCAGCGTCTCCAGCGCGTAGGGCACCAGCACCTCTTCCTTGCCCTTCGGGTAGAAGAAGATGAAGTGCTCGCTCTCCGCGCGCTGGTGCCCCTTGACGATGGCGCGGGTGTCCTTCGCGAGCCGCAGGTAGCTGCCCGGCTTGTCCTCGATGTTGGCCGCCTCCAGCAGCCCCACCGCGTCCTCGTACTGGCCCTCCTCGAAGGCCACGCGCCCCTGGAAGTACTTCAGGGGCTCCAGTTCGGACGGCACGCGCTTCTCGACCTCGGCCAGCTCGCGGCGGGCGCCTCCCACGTCCCAGTCATCCAGGGACTGCTCCACCTTGCCCAGCCGCTGCTTCACCTCTTCCTTGAGGGCGGCGTCGGGCGGCTGCGCGAAGGCCGGGGGGACGGCGAGGAGCAGGGCGCACAGGACGCCCAGGCAGGGGATGGACGCGTGTGTGCGGCGGCTCACTTCACCAGCTCCTCGTAGTAGCGCTTCACCTGCTCGCGGTACTTCTCCGGCGCGCCCTGCTTCATCGCGTCCAGCAGGTCCTTGCGGAACTCGCGAGGCGCCTGGAAGGCGTCCTCGTCCGGCAGCTCCACCTTGTCCCGCGGGTTGCGGCCGTTGCCCTCCTGCTGGCGGCCGGAGCCCATGGGCATGGGCAGCCCGCGGCCGCCCTTGCGGCCCTGCTGGCTCTGCTTCATCTGCTGCTGGAAGCGCTTGAGGCCCTCCATGGCGGCCTGCTGTTCGCCGTAGCCGCGGCCGGGGTCCTTGCCCTGCATGCGCTGGGACGCCTCTCCCATGCGCTGGCCAATCTCATCCATCTGCTGGCCGGCCTCCTCTCCGAACAGCGGCGCCGTCTGCTCCATGTCCTCCATCTGCTGGCGCAGGCCCTGCGCGCGCTGCTCCAGCTGCTGCTGGCGCTGGCCCAGCTGCTGGAGCTGCTGCTTCTCCTGCTGCGACAGCTGCGAGCCCGGCGGCGGGAAGAGGCTCTGCAGCTGCTGGCTCACGTCCGACACGTCGCGCGCGTCCTTCTTGAGCTGCTCCGCGAGCTTCGCGGACTGCTGACGCACCTCCGGCGGGTTGCCGAACATCTCATCCAGCTGGCGCTGCTGCTCGCCCATGCTGGACAGCTGGCGCGCGGCGTCCTCGGCGCGAGCGGCGGCCTCCGCGGCCAGGTCGAAGTCGTCCACCTTGAGCGCGTTCTCCACGTTGCGCAGCTCGGACTGGGCCTCCTCCAGCGGGCGGGCCGCGCGGCTGTTGAGGCGGCCCGGGTCGAGCTTCTGGTAGTGCTCCTGCACCTGCTGCACCTTGCGCGCGAGCTCGTCCTTGAGGGCCTGGCCCTTCTCCTTGAGCCGGTCGCGGTTCTGGCCGCGGGCCTGGTCGCGCAGGGCGCGCGTCTGCTCGGCGACCTTCTGCTGCTCGTCCATGGTGCCCTGCAGGTCGTCCATGAACTTGCCGAACTTCTCCGCCAGCTCCGGGTACTGCTCCGCGCCGAAGTCCTCCTGGGACTTGTCCATGGAGTCGAGCATCTCGTCCATCTGCATGCCCAGCTCCTGGAGCTTCGCCAGGGCCTCGTCCGCCTTGCCCTCCTGCATCAGGCGCTCCACTTCATCCATGGCGCCCTGCATGTCCTCCTGCTCCATCATCTCCGACAGCGCCTCGGCGTTGAGGTGCTCGTCGCGGATGCCCTTGCGCAGCTCCGCCATGCGCTGCATCAGCTCCTGGATGCGCGACTTGAGCTGTTGGATCTGCTGCATCACCTGCTCGCGCGCGGCCTCGTCCGGGTTGGCCTTGAACTGCTCGATGAGGCGCGACAGGTCGCGGCGCTCGTTGGCCAGCTGCTTCGTCAGCTCCTGGAGGGCCTCCAGCTTCTGCCGGTCCAGGAGCGACTCCAGGTAGAGGATGTCGCGCTCCAGGCCCTCGATTTCGTCCTCCACCACGGCGGTGAGCCGGGTGCCGGTGCCCCAGTCCTCGCCGCGCGCGCGCTGGGTGCGCAGGTACAGGCGGCGGAAGTCGGAGGTGGTGCCCACGCTGCGCTTGAGCTCCCCGCCGATGTTCAAGAGCGCGGAGACGATCTCCCTGGGCACGTCCTTCTCGCGCGACAGCTCGGAGCCCTGGGCGCGGAAGTCGTCCGCGAGCTGCTGGCCGCCCGTGTCCGTGGACTTCGCGGCCTCCACCGCCTGCGCGTCCTTCTGCTTCGCGCGGTCGGGGCCCTCCAGGCGGTCCGCCAGGTGGTCCACGAGGCGGCCCCACAGCACCTCGGCCTTCTCCAGGGCGGCGCGGCGGTGCTCGGCGGCGCTGTAGACGCGCAGGGTCTGCGTGCGGCTGACGCCCTTCTTGGGGCCCTCCACCGCGTCGTTGTCCTTCGCCTCCACGTAGTAGGTGATGCGGTCGCCGGGGGCGGGCTTGAGCGGGCCCAGGTTCCAGTTGAAGATGCCCCGGCTGCGGCGGCTGTCCTCGCGCGGCAGGGTCACGCGCGTCTCCTGCTTCGCGCCGGGCATGCGGAACACCAGCGCCAGGCCGGACAGGCCGTAGTCGTCGTTGGCCTCGTACTTGAGCGTCACCGTCTGGCCGGGGTCGACCTCAATCTCCGTGGACGGCGTGAGCAGCGTCACCTGGGGGGACTTGTCCGCCTCCACGGTGAGGGGGATGTCCGGGCCCACCGCGAGCGGCTTCGCGCGCGCGCCGTAGAAGACGAAGTGGTAGTGGCCGCCCTGCTTCGCGACGAAGCTGCCGGTGAGTTCCCGGCCGCCGGTGACGGTGAGGGGCAGCGTCTGGTCGTTGACGACGACCTCCGCGCGCTCGATGGGGCGGTCCGAGCGCGTCTTCAGCACGACCTCGGTGCCGGCGGGGGCGCTGACCTCGCCGTTGGTGCCCGGCACGGTGCGCGGCGCGAGGCCGGTGTACGCGGGGTAGCGGTACGTCAGCTCGATGTCGCCGGTGATGGGCTCCACCTGCGCGGCGGTCTCCGGGCGCGCGGCCTGCTCCCGCAGGTGCTTCCAGCCCGCGGCCCACCGCCGCCCACGAAGAACAGCAGCACGCGAGCAGCAGCACCGCGCCGCCGCACGCCATGGCCACGCGGCGCAGCGGCTGGCGGTCCACCACGAGCCCGGGGTCCACCGTGCGGGCCCGCTCGTCCATCTG
>NZ_JBKGHJ010000263.1:0-11849 GCF_046520365.1 Corallococcus sp. 4LFB | reverse complement strand
CCGCCGTGGCCCCGGACACCGGCGCGGGCAGCATGCCGGAGGCGTACGCGGCGCTGGGCGAGCTGCTCTTCGCCCAGGGCGAGTTCGCCGCCGGATGCCAGCAGCACTACTTCGCGCTCGTGCGCGCCCGCGCGCAGGGCACGCCGGTGGAGCAGCTGGCCACGCGCGCCAACGACATCAAGAAGCGCCTGGAGACCAGCGGCCAGCCCGCCATGGCCAAGGCCTGGCTCAACGAGGCCGGGCCGCTCTTCCAGCCGCAGTAACAGCTCCGACGACGGCTAGAGCAGCTCCGAGGGGTCCAACCGGCGCTGCTTCGCCTTCACCACGCGCCACTCCCCGTCGGGCTCCTTCTCGAAGGTGCCCTCGATGGAATAGGCGTTGAGGACACTCTGCTTCGCCAGGTCCTCCAGCTTGTCCGCCTGCGAGCGGCCGAAGATGAAGCGCGCCTGGAAGTCACCCTGGGTGGGCGACACCTCGTGCACGTCGATGTCGGTGGTGAAGATGCGGACCCACTGGCCCCGCAGCACCTGCGCGGTCAGGATGCCGCGCACGTCCTGCTTGCTCCAGCCTTCCGCCGTCTTGAAGCGCTCGGACACGCCCTCCATCACCTCGCCGACGTTCTTCTCCTCCGCCGAGCGCGTCATCGCGATGATGCGCCGGGTGACGGCGTCCTTCACGCCCGGCTCCTCACGCGGCCAGAAGAACAGCACGAGCGCCGCGGCGGCCACCGCCGCCATGCCGCTCAGCACCCGGGAGCGAGTCAGCACCATCTCAGGCGGCCCCGGTCTCCGGCTCCAGCATCATGTCGTCCGCGTCGATGATCTCCAGCGGACGCAGCGCCTCGCCAATCTGCTTCAGCCGCCGGTCGGACAGCTGCTCCAGGTACGTGCGGATGTTGGGGAAGGTCATCACCAGCTCCTGGAAGGCCTCGCGCTTGAGCCACCCCGCCGCCGTCTTGCGCGCCACCGTCACCGTGGCCGTGGCCCGCAGGCCCGTGAGGAGCGAAATCTCTCCCGCCACGTCGCCCTCGCGCAGCACGCCCAGCGTCACCATTCCGCCTGCCGGGTCCTCCTTCTGCACCGTCATCTCACCGGCCAGCACCAGGAAGAGGCCCTGGGAGTACTCGCCCTCCACCAGGACCTTCTCCCCGGGCTGGAGCGCGCGGAAGGTGAAGCGCTGGAAGAAGGCGCCCCGCTCCGACTCCGGCAGCTGCTGGAACAGCGGCGAGTTCGCCATCAGGTTGCGCATCATGCGCTGCTGCGCGAAGTCCGCCAGCAGCTGCGGCACCGCCGGGTGGCTCTTCGCCACCGCGTTGAGGTGCTCGCGGCGGACTTCGAAGACCTCCGAGTCCGACACCGCCGTCACCGTCGCGGTGGGCGGCGCGCCCGTGAGCAGCGCCAGCTCTCCGAAGATGGAGCCGCCGCCCAGGAAGCCCAGGGTGCGGTCCTCGCCGTCCGTCCTGCGCGTCACCTCCGCCTTGCCGGCGACGAGCACGTGCAGGTGGTCGTCCGGCTCGCCCTCGCGGCTGATGACCTCCTCCGGCTTGATGGTGCGCCACACCATGCGCCCCACCAGGTCCACGAACGCGTCCCGGTCCAGGTCCGCGAACAGCGGCAGGGGCGGACGGCTCTGCGGATCCGCGTTGCCCCCGGTGTCCGGCGCGGCCAGCACTTCAATGGCGCGGTTGGACAGCTCCTCGCCCACCAGCCCCATCAGGTCCGTGTCCACCTTGCCGTCGTACAGGTGCTCCGGCGGCAGGGGCGGCGGCACGGCGGCGCGGCCCGGGGCGCTGCGCGCGGCGCGCGAGTGCACGCGGAAGAGCGTCTCCTTCAGGCGCCGCTCGTTCGGCGACAGCTCCAGGGCCAGCTTGCACGCGGCCATGGCGCTCAGCAGGTAGTCGCGGCGCAGCAGCCCCTCCGCGCACGCGTGGTACGCGGTGACGGCGCGCTCGCGCTCGCCCAGCTCCGCCAGACACCGGGACGCCAGCATGCGCGAGCGGTGGTCCGCGGGCACGCGGCGAACGGCCTCCGCGAAGACAGCGAGGGCGCGCTCGAACTGGCGCTCCTCGAACAGGTCCATGCCCAGCTCACGCAACGACGACTCGCTCATCCAGTGTCTCCAGACCGCTCACGACGACAGGGGTGACAGCAATCCATGAGGAGGCCGCCCGCCCCAGCCCACGCGCGGCGGCCCCCGGCTTCACGCTTCGCGCTACGAACCGTCGGCCTTCTGCAGCTCGCGCAGCGCCATCTCCGCCTTGCGCTTCACGTCCGCGCCCTCCGCGGACGCCTCGATGACGATCTTGAACTGCTCCTTCGCCATGGCGGGGTCGCGGTCGCGAGCGATGTACGCCGACAGGTACAGCTCCTCCACCTTCTTCTGCAGCGCGTCCAGGCCGTCGCGGGCGCGCGAGTCACCCGGGTTGAGGCGCAGCGCCTCGCGGAAGCTGCGGCCCGCCTGCGGGAACTCCTTGCGCTTGAAGGCCGCCTGCCCCGCGGCCACGGACGCGGACGCCAGCTCGTTGTCCAGCGTGTCCCCCAGCGAGCCCGCGAAGCCGATCTGCCGGTACACGTCCGCCGCGCGGCGCAGCGGCTTCACGGACGCCTCCAGCGAGTTGTTCTCGTACTTCCGCTGGCCCTCCTCGAAGGCGGAGCGGAACTGGGGGATGAGCTTCTTCAGGTTGCGCGCGCGGGCCTGGATGTCCGCCTCGCCGCGGTACTTGTCCATCACCCGGTCCACCTCCAGCGTCGCGCGCTGGAAGTCCCCGCCGTTGAAGCGGCGCTCCACGTCCTGGAAGGCCTCCGCCACGAACTCCGCGCGGCGCTGCTTGGCGTTCTCCGCCGCCACCGCCTGCCGGATGCCGGCCTGCCGCGCGGCCTGCGCCGCCTCCCGGGCGAGCAGCGCCTCCAGCTCCTTGAGCTTCTCTTCGTAGAGGGAGCGCGTGCTCTGCGGCAGCTCCGCGATGAGGGTGCGCGCGTCGTCCGGCCGGCGCTCCGTCAGCGCCGCCTCCACGAGCCCGAGCGTGTACGCCTGCTCCCGCGACTCCAGCTCCTCCTCCAGCTTCTTGCGCTCCTCGTCCGTGCGCGCGGTGCCCTGCGGCGTGGCGGTCAGCTTCGCCCGGGCGTCCGTGTAGCGGTTCTCCGCCATCAGCCCGCGGACCGCCTGGAACGAGTCCAGGATGTCCTGCAGCTGCTGCGCCGCCTTGGCCACGCCGTCCACGTCGATGCCCACGCGCAGCTTCTCCGCCTCCTGGGCGAAGCGCACCGCGTCCGGGTATTCGCCGTCGCGCACCTTGTCGCGCGCGCGCTGCATCAGCTCCTGGGCGCGCACCTGGTCGGGGTCCACCGGCGGCTTGGGCGGCGGCTTGTTCCCGCCGGACATCACCAGGCCCGCGATGAGCAGCAGCAGGACCAGGCCGCCCACGGCCGCGCCCACCTTCATCTTGAAGGTCGGCCGGAAGCCCTCGCGCGCCGGCGAGCGCACCGGGCGCGGGCGGGCACGCCCGTCTTGCGCGCCTTCTCGTCGCGCATGAGGTCCGCGAGCTTGTAGTTCGCGTTGGTCTTCTCATCCAGGCGCGGGTCCTTCTTCTCCTCCTTCTTCTCCTCCCGCTTCTCCTCCGCCTCGCCGGACTCCGCCTTGGCGCGCATCTCCTTGATGAGCTCGCCCTCGTCCACGAAGCGCAGGCGCGTCTTGCCCACGGAGATCTCATCCCCGTGCTTGAGGATGCACTCGTCGACCTTCTGGTCGTTCACCTGGGTGCCGGAGATGCCGCCCAGGTCGCGCATCACCACGCCGCTCTCGCCGTAGACGAGTTCCAGGTGGCGGCGGGACACCGTCTGGTCGCCCAGGGCGAAGTCGCAGTCCTTGCTGCGCCCCACCACCATCCGCACGCCCTTGAAGCGCTTCTTGCGTCCCTTGTCGACGCCGTCCAGCACCAGCATCATCACCGGCGGGCCGGCGCGCGTCGTCTCGGAGTTGTCCTCGTCCTCGGCGGGCTCCTCCTCCGCCTCCGGACGCAGGTTCTCGATGGAGGCCACCCGCGTCTCGCCGGTGCGCGAGCGCACGGGCTCCGCGTCGCCATACAGCTCCGGGTCGCCTCCGTCCTGGCTGTCCTCACCCGACTCGGGCGCGGACCAGTCTTCATCCGGCACGGCGGTCACGCGGCGCGAGCCGCCTCCCGCGGGAGCTTTGGGTCGGCGATCCGCCGTCGCGCCCCCGGCCGAACGGCCGGTACCCGAACGCGATGACGGTGATGGACGGCGAGGAGGCATGGGTGGGTCCAGGTTGAAGCGGCCAGCATCTTAGAGCGCTCACCGCACGGTGGGAATGCGCTCCCACCGTTCCTTTCAGGGAAGACGGGCCCGTTCCGGTTCGTTGGCCCGCACGCCATCCCGTCTCCGATGTAGGTTTCCTCCATTCCCGCTTCCTCCAGCGCCACGAGCCCCGCCATGCCCCGAGTCCTCGCGTCCTCCCGGCGCGCCCGTCCCGCCCAGCTCGCCCCTCCGGCGGCACGGCAGGCGGCCGCCTCCCCGCTCCTGCCCCCGGGTCTGCTGGAGCGTCTGCTGGCGGAAGCCATGGGCCGGGGCGCGGACTTCGCGGAGGTGTACGTGGAGCGCACGTCCACCACCGCAGTGGTGCTGGAAGAGGAGCGCATCCGCAGCGCGCAGGTGGGCCTGGTGCAGGGCGTGGGCGTGCGGGTCATCGCCGGGGCCAAGGTGGGGTACGCCTATTCCGACGACTGGGACGACGCCGCGCTCGTCCGCGCCGCGCGCACCGCGGCGATGATTGCCCAGGGCGGCGGCTCCGAGCGCGCCTACCCCGTCAAGCGCGTGCCGGTGCCCAGCCATTACCGCGTCGCCCAGCCGCTGGAGGACGTGGCGGTGGCGCGCAAGACGGCGCTGCTCACCCGCGCCAACGCCGCCGCCCGCGCCTTCGACTCGCGCATCCAGCAGGTGAACGCGTCCTACGTGGATCAGACGCGGCGCATCGCGGTGGCCAACACCTCCGGCCGCTTCAGCGAGGACACGCAGGACCAGTCCCGCATGAGCGTGCACGTGGTGGCGCTGGGCAAGGGCGGCGAGCGGCGCACGGGCATGTACGGCAGCGGCGGCCGGGTGTCCTTCAGCTACTGGGACGGCGTGACGCCGGAGTCCGTGGCGGAGGAGGCCGCGCGGCAGGCCATCGCCACGCTGGGCGCGGTGGACTGCGTGGCGGGGCCGCAGACGGTGGTGCTGGCGCCGGGCTGGAGCGGCATCCTCCTGCACGAAGCGGTGGGCCACGGCCTGGAGGCGGACTTCATCCGCAAGGGCACCTCGCTGTTCGCGGGCAAGCTGGGGGAGAAGGTGGCCTCCGACCTGGTGACGGTCATCGACGACGGCACGGTGTCCAGCGCGCGCGGGTCCATCAACATCGACGACGAGGGCGTGCCGGGCGAGCGCAAGGTCCTCATCGAGAACGGCGTCCTCAAGGGCTACCTCTATGATCAGCTCAACGCGAAGCTGATGAACCAGCGCTCCACGGGCAGCGGCCGGCGCGACTCGTTCCGGAGCCTGCCCCTGCCGCGCATGACGAACACCTTCCTGGCGCCCGGGGACCACGCGCCGGAGGACATCCTCAAGGAGGTGAAGCGCGGGCTGTACTGCGCCACCTTCGGCGGCGGTCAGGTGGACATCAGCAACGGCAACTTCGTCTTCGAGGTCAGCGAGGCCTACCAGATTGAAGACGGCAAGCTGGGCCGCCCGGTGAAGAACGCCATCCTGATTGGCGTGGGGCCGGAGGCGCTGAAGAACATCAGCCGCGTGGGCTGCGACCCCATGCCGGACCCCGGCATGGGCGTCTGCGTGAAGGACGGGCAGATGCTGCCCGTGGGGGTGGGCCTGCCCACCGTGCGCATCGACAACGTCACCGTGGGCGGAACGAAGGTCGGCTGAGGACACCGTGAACTACGAACAGCTCGCGAAGAAGATCGTCCAGCGCGCCGTGAAGAAGGGCGCGAAGCAGGCGGAGGCGTACCTGGAGGTGGGCCGCCAGAGCAGCGTGCGCGTCCGCGAAGGCCAGATTGAGGACCTCACGGAGGCCACCAGCAAGGGCGTGGGCGTGCGGGTCATCGTGAAGGACCGGCTGGGCTTCGCGTACACGTCCGACTTCACCACCGCCGGCCTGGAGCGCGTGGTGGACCTGGCCGTGCAACTGGCGGAGGCCGCCGCGCCCAGCAAGCTCAACGGCCTGCCCGGCGCGAAGGACCTGGGCAAGCGCGGGGACACCGGCGCCCTCTTCGACCCGAAGGTCGCGAACCTGCCCGGCGACTGGAAGATCAACGCGGCGCTGGAGGCCGAGCGCGCGGGCCGGGCCGAGGACGCGCGCGTGGCCACGTTCGACTCCGTGTCCGCGGGCGACTTCGTGGCGGAGGTGTACCTCGCGTCCAGCGAGGGCGCGTCCGGCGGCTACTCCGGCACGTACGTGTACCTGGTCGCGGTGCCGGTGGCGTCGCAGGACGGGCAGCTCCAGACGGGCTACTGGCTGGACTACAAGCGCTTCCTGGACGACCTGGAGTCGCCCGAGTCCATCGGCCGCGAGGCCACGAAGCGCGCCGTGCGCATGCTGGGCGCGAAGCCGGTGAAGACGCAGCAGGTGCCGGTGGTGTTCGACCCGCTGGTGGCCGCGAGCTTCGTGAACAACCTGTCCCAGGCCGCCAACGGCAACGCCGTGTACCAGCAGTCCAGCGTGCTCGCGCCCCACGTGGGCAAGCGGCTGGCCGGCAAGCACGTCTCCCTGGTGGACGACGGCCTGTTGCCCCGGGGCCTGGCCACCGCGCCCTTCGACGGCGAGGGCGTCCCCACCCGCCGCACGCCCATCATTGATCAGGGCGTGCTGTCCGGCTTCCTCTACGACGCCTTCACCGCGCGCAAGGCGAAGGCGCGCACCACGGGCAACGCGTCGCGCGGCTACAGCGCGCTGCCGGGCATCGGCACCACGAACCTCTACCTGGAGAAGGGCACGAAGACGCCGGAGGAGCTCATCCGGGAGGTGCCCCAGGGCCTCTACGTCACCGCCCTCCTGGGCCACGGCGCGGATCCGGTGTCCGGGGACATGTCCTGCGGGGCCAATGGCCTCTGGATTGAGAACGGTGAGCTGACGCACCCGGTGCAGGAGGTCACCGTCGCGGGCCACCTCCTCCAGATGTTGAAGGACGTGGACGCGTTGGGCAGCGACCTCCAGTTCCGCGGCGGCAGCGTGGGCGCGCCCACTGTCCGCTTCCGACAGCTCACCGTGTCGGGCGCGTAGTCAGCCCCGTCCGGTCGCCTACGCTGGCGGGCCTCTTCCTCACGGTACGAGGTCCGTCCGCATGGCCGCGAAGTCCGCCCGCAAGTCCGCCCCCGCGAAGTCGAAGTCGGCCACGCCGCGCAAGCCGCGCCGCAAGAAGGCCGAACCGAAATCGCGGGGCCTGGGCCCCCACGAGGTGGCGAGCGAGGCCGTGGCCTTCCCCGACGCCCTCCTCCAGGCGGTGCGCGAGGACGGCGGCGAGGTGCTCTCCGTCTACCGGGATCCGCTGGGCGGCCACCCCGTCGTCTTCGCGGTGCTCCCCATCGACAAGGTGGAGCCCACGCCCTACCAGCGCGACCTGTCCGAGCCCCACGTCAAGCGGCTGGCCACCGCGATGGAGCGGTTGGACCGCTTCCTGGACCCCGTCATCGCCGTGCGCGTGGAGGGCCGCTACTGGACGCCCAACGGCAACCACCGCCTCAACGCCAGCAAGCTGCTGGGCGCGAAGTCCATCGTCGCGCTGCTGCTGCCCGAGGAGGACGTGGCCTATCAAATCCTGGCCCTCAACACGGAGAAGGCCCACAACCTGAAGGAGCGCTCGCTGGAGGTCATCCGCATGGCGCGCGGCCTGGTGGGCGCGAACCGCCCGGGCAAGGAGTCCGCCTTCGCCCACCTCTTCGAGGAGCCCTCCTTCCTCACCCTGGGCGCCGCCTACGAGAAGCGCCCCCGCTTCTCCGCGGGCGCCTACCACCCCTTCGTCAAGGTGGTGGACGGCTTCCAGGACGTGCCGCTGCCCCAGGCCGTGGCCGTGCGCGACGCCCAGGCGGAGCGGCTGCTGGAGCTGGATGACGCGGTGGTGGCCATCGTCTCCGCCCTCAAGGAGCGCGGCCTCCAGAGCCCCTACCTCAAGAACTTCGTCGTCGCCCGGCTCAACTTCCTGCGCTTCCGCAAGGACGGCCCCCCTCCCACCTTCGACGCCACCGTGAGCCGCATGCTGGCCAGCGCCCGGCGCTTCAACGTGGACAAGGTGCGCCGCGAGGACATTGGCCGCATGGGCGGCGGCCCCCTGGAGCCCGACGAAGAGGGGGCCTGAAGGGAATGGGGATTGCAGGGCGGTGTTGAGAGAGGCCCCGTACTCCCATGACATCTCCCACGGTCCTGGTCGTCGACGACGACCGCGCCAACCTTGATTCCGTCGCCCGCATCTTCCAGCGGGAAGGCTTCGCCACGCTGACCGCCGCGCAGGGCACGGAGGCGCTGGAGCTACTCCGGCGCCCCGAGGTCAGCGTCATGGTCACCGACCTGATGATGCCCGGCATGGACGGCCAGGAGCTGCTCAAGGCCAGCCGCGCCATCCGCCCGGACGTGGAGGTGGTGCTGATGACCGCCTACGGCACGGTGGAGACGGCCGTGGCGGCCATGAAGGACGGCGCCTACGACTTCATCACCAAGCCCCTCAAGCGCCACGCCCTGGTGAAGGCCGTGCAGAAGGCGCTGGAGAAGCAGGCGCTCGTCCAGGAGAACACCTCCCTCAAGGCGAAGCTCGCGGAGATAAATCCCGCCGGCGGCCGCGCCATGGTGGGCCAGTCCCCCGCCTTCCGCGCCATGCTGGACACCATCCGCCAGGCGGCGCCCTCCACCGCCACCGTGCTGCTGCTGGGTGAATCCGGCACCGGCAAGGAGCTGGCCGCCCGCGCCCTGCACGAGCACTCCGCCCGGGCGAAGCAGTCCTTCATCGCCGTCAACTGCGGCGCCATCCCGGAGAGCATCCTGGAGGCGGAGCTCTTCGGCGTGGAGCGCGGCGCGTACACCGGCGCCGTCACCCGGCGCGAGGGCCGCTTCGAGCGCGCCCACGGCGGCACGCTCTTTTTGGACGAGGTGGGCGAGATGCCCCTCTCCGCGCAGGTGAAGCTCCTGCGCGTGCTCCAGGAGGGAGAGCTGGAGCGGCTGGGCGGCACGCAGACCGTGAAGGTGGACGTGCGGCTCGTCGCCGCCACCAACAAGGACCTGCAGAAGGAGGTCGCCGAAGGCCGCTTCCGCGAGGACCTCTACTACCGCCTGCATGTGGTGGAGATCCGCGTGCCCGCGCTCGCCTCGCGCCGCGAGGACATCCCGCTCCTGGCGGAGGCCTTCCTGCGCCGCTTCTCCGCGAAGAACGGCAAGGTGCTGCGCGGCTTCTCCCCGGACGCGCTGAACGTGCTGGAGAACTACGCTTGGCCCGGCAACGTGCGCGAGCTGGAGCACGCCGTGGAGCGCGCCGTGGTGCTGGCCCGCACGGACGTGCTGGAGGCCAGCGACCTGCCGGAGTCCGTGCGCAAGGGGCCGCTGGGCTCCGCCGGTCAGCTCGTCATCCCCATCGGGACGCCCATGGAGGAGATTGAACGGCGCGTCATCCACGAGACCCTGCGCCACACCCGGGGGGACAAGACGCTCGCCGCCCGCCTGCTGGGCATCGCCGCGCGCACCATCTACCGCAAGCTCGAGCGCGAGCAGGGGGGCCCGGACGCGCCCCCGGCCGCCCCCTCGGGGCCCTCCTCCCCCACCAGCGCGGACTGACAGGCCGTCACACCGGCCCCCGCCTGCTTTTGACAATTTGTCCCGACGTCCTGTCCCGGCCGCCCAGCTGGCCGGGGCCCCGTCCTATTCCGAAATAATTTCAAGGACTTGGCCGTAAGTCGTGGGTTTGACGCCGGCCCAGCGATGGCACCTGCCTTGCTCAAGGTCCCATGTGGGGCTGGCTTTCTCCCGGAAGCGTGATGGAACTCTTCTTTCGCAAGTACTTCTGGAGCGTGAACCTGTTGTTCATCCTGCTCGTCGCCCTCCTGGCGGCGCGCACGGTGAACCTGTTCGTCGAATCCTCCATCTCCCCCGCGCCCGCGTCCGAGGCTCCCGCCCGCGTCGCGCAGCGCACCCACGCCGCGGACAGCGGCCTTGCCAGCCTGGACGCGGAGCGCCTGTCGCGCATCACGGGCGTGAAGCTGCCGGAGCCGGAGGTCGCGGTGAAGGAGCCGACGGCGCCGGAGTTCGACGCCAACGCCCCGCCGGCCAAGAGCGGCCTGCGCGTGAAGCTGCTGGGCACGCTCGTCGCGGCCAACCCGGACTGGTCCTTCGCGTCCATCCAGGACATGACCACCCAGCGGTCGCAGACGTACATGGTCGGCAACAACCTGATGGGCGCCACCATCATGGAGATCGAACGCGAGCGCGTCATCATCAACAACAACGGCCGCCGCGAGTACATCGACGGGCAGCCCGGTGACGGCGCCGTCGCCGCCTACACCCCGCCCCCCACGGCCACGCCCGCCGCCACCCCGACCAACAGCCTGGGCAACGGCATCAGGTCCACGGGGGAGAACGAGTACGAAGTCCCCAAGGCGGAGATCGACAGGACGTTGAGCAACCTCAACGACGTGGCGATGCAGGCGCGCATCGTGCCCGCCTTCAAGGACGGCCAGGCGGTGGGCTTCAAGCTGTTCTCCATCCGCCCTGACAGCATCTATTCGAAGATCGGCGTCCAGAACGGTGACGTCATCCGCCGCATCAACGGCTTCGACATGAACAGCCCCGAAAAGGCGCTGGAGATCTACTCGAAGCTGAAGGACTCCTCCCGCATCGAGATCGAGATCGAGCGCAACGGCGCGCCGATCCGCAAATCCTACAACGTCCGTTAAACACCCCCGTCAAAGCGCCCGCTCCTCCATGAAGACGACGCTCCCGTCCTGGCTGCTCTGTCTGTGCCTCGCGCTCTCCGGCTCCGCGTGGGCCCAGCGCCGTCCCACCCAGCCCGGTACCCCGGCCCGCGCTCCCGCGGCCCAGGGTGAACGCGACCGGACCATCACCCCGCAGGGCAGCGGCAACGCCGCGCCCGCCAACGCGCCGGAGAACCAGGGGCCCCGCCAGGTGCCCACGTGCGAGCAGGCCCGGCGCAACGCGCGCTACGGCATCTACTTCGACAAGGTGGACATCGAGAAGCTCGTCCAGACCGTGTCGGATGCCACCTGCCGCACCTTCATCCTCCCGGAGAACGTGCGCGGGAAGATCTCCATCATCGGCCCGGAGAATGGCCGCGTGGAGGTGGACGCGGACTCGTTCTACTCCGCGTTCCTCGCCGCGCTCGACGCGAACGGGCTGGCCGTCTACCAGTACGGCCGCTTCCTGAAGATCGTCGACAAGCGCTCGGCGAAGCAGAACCCCATCCCGACCATCGTGGACGAGGACACCCCGTACACGACGAACGAGCAGATGGTCACCAAGCTGTTCAAGATCAAGTACGTGGAGGTGGAGCCGCTGCGCGGCGTCCTCCAGCAGCTCGTGTCCAAGGACGGCGACACCATCCCGTACCCGCCGGACACCATCATCATCAACGACGTGGGCTCCAACATCCACCGCCTGGAGCGCCTCATCAACCAGCTGGACAGCCGCTCCTCCAGCGACGAGATGCGCATCATCCAGGTGCAGTACGCCACCGCGCAGGACGTGGCCAACACCATCCAGAAGCTCTTTGAAGCCAAGGCCGGCGCGGGCGGCCGCCCGGGCCAGCGCCCCGGCAACTTCACGCAGGGTCCCCCCGACCAGCCGCCTCCCGG
>NZ_JBKGHJ010000262.1:0-11883 GCF_046520365.1 Corallococcus sp. 4LFB | reverse complement strand
CCTCCAGCGCGCGTCCAGCCGCCGCCGCTGGGCCCCGCTCAGCGCCATGCCCGTGTGCGCCTGAAGCCAGGCGTGGACGGGAGCCCAGCGCTCGGAGGAGGACGTCATCGCGCGCGCTGTCAGCGGCTGACGGCCAGCGACTCTCCGCGCGCCAGCCGCGCCAGGGTGGCCGCGACGTCATCGCCGTGGATGAGGTGGTCCACCGCCTTGCGCTCCACCGCCGCGCCCGGCATGCCGAACACCACGCAGGACTCCTCGTTCTGCGCCAGCGCCAGCCCGCCGCCCTGCTTGATGGCCAAAAGCCCGTCCGCCCCGTCCGCGCCCATGCCGGTGAGCACCACGCCCACCGCGCGCCGGCCGTAGGCCTTCGCCACGCTCTCCAGCAGCACGGTGCCGCTGGGCATGTGCCCGTCGCGCTCCACGCCGGCCTTGAGCGCCACGCGCCCGCGCACGGGCACCACCATGTGCTGATCCGGCGGCGCCACCAGCACCAGCCCCGGCGCCAGCGTGTCCCCGTCCCCGGCCAGCCGCACCTTGAGCTTGCTCGCGTTGGCCAGCCAGCTGGCCAGCGACTCCGAGAAGGCGGCGTTGATGTGCTGGACGATGACGATGGGCGCCGGGAAGTCCGCCGGCAGCTCCGACAGCATCCGGTAGAGCACCTGCGGACCGCCCGTGCTGGCGGCCACCGCGACGATGCCCATGGAGGCGGCGGGCAGCACCGGGACGGGGGCGTGCGGCAGCCCGGGCGCGCCGCGCTTCTGGCCGCGCACGTGGCGGATGACGCGCACGGAGGAGATGAGCTTCACCTCCTTGGTGAGGTTCCACGCGTCCGGCCCCGCGTCGATGGAGGGCTTGATCTGCAGCGCCAGCGCGCCCAGCTCCAGCGCGCGGTACGTGAGCGCGGGAGCCTGCGAGCGCGGATCCCCCGTCAGCACCAGGATGGGCGTGGGGACCTCGGCCATGATGTGCTCCACGGCCGTGAGCCCGTCCATGACGGGCATGTCCACGTCCATGGTGATGACGTGGGGGCGCAGCTCCTTCGTGAGGGCAACGGCCTCCTGGCCGTTCGCGGCGGTGCCGACGACCTGGATGTCCGGGTCGTCGCTCAACGCCGCGCTGATGAGCTGGCGGCAGATGACCGAGTCATCGACCACCAGCACCGACACTTTCTTGCCCATGACCGTTCAATACCCCGTACGCGCCGCGGGAGTATAGCAATGCGAGGGGGCCCCGGGCGCCTCCGGGCGTCCGCGAGCGTTGGGAGACTTTCAGGCCAGCAGCCGACCCACGACGTCCACCAGGTCCTGCCGGACGAGGTCGCCCTTGGTGATGTAGCCGTCCGCCCCGGCCGCCAGCCCACGCGCCCGGTCCGCCTCCCCTCCCCGGGTGGTGAGGATGACGACGGGCAGGCGGCCCCGGGCCGGGTTGGCCTTCAGGCGCCGGGTGAGCTCCACGCCGTCCATCTCCGGCATCTCCAGGTCGGTGACGACCAGCTCCACGGGCGGGCCCGCCTGGTCCAGCAGGTCCAGCGCCGAGGGGCCGTCCGCCGCCCGGAGGGTGTCGTACCCCACCGCCTCCAGCAGGTTGGCCACCAGCTCGCGGGTGAGCGGCGAGTCGTCCACCACGAGGATGCGGAGCCGGCGCGGCGCGGGCCTGCGCCGCCCCGGTACCCGCGTCCGGCCGAACCCCATGATGGGGGTCCCCGGCATGCGCCGGCTGAGGACCGTCACCCTGCGGGGGCCGGTGCGCATCGTCGTGAGGTGAGCCGGGTGGCGTGAACGCGAAGGGGGGAGGCGGGCACATGGCGGACGCGCTTCAGCAGTTCCTGCGGGCCAAGGTCCAGAGCATCACGTTCCGGGCGGGGCGGCTGTCACGCCTCACGCCGCAGGACGTGGGCATCCGGCCCCGGGACGTCCCCTATGCCCCCTCCACCGCGCACTTCGCGGCGGCCAACGCGCGGCTCATGGAGATAGACCGCGACGTGCGCCGCGCCCTGGACCGGCTGAACGGCCGGCTCGGCGGCGCCCCTCCCCCGCCGGGCGAGGTGCTGGAGCGCAACGCGCTGCTGGAGCGCGAAATCGACCGGGCCCGCCGCGCCTACGGCCTCTTCTTCGACGTCTTCAGCCAGCGGGGCACGCGCTTCGCGCCGGCCCTGGCGGCCTGCGACGCCATCGCGGTGGACTGCTTCCAGGCCGTGAGGAAGGCCGCGCCGGGGCTGCTGCACGGCCCCATGCTCAAGCCGCTCACCTACCTGGAGCACGGCTTCTCCCCGGCCACCTTCCGGCGCGGCGTGCTGCTCCGCCGGCTGCTCGGGGAGCGCAACCCCTTCCCGCTCATCCGCGTGCCCTACGAGCGCGTGGAGGCCCCGTGGGGCATGGGGGTCATCCTCCATGAAATCGGCCACAACCTGCAGGCGGACCTGGGCATCTGGCAGGAGACGGAGGTCGCCCTCCAGCGGCGGGTGCTGCACGCCACGGGCAACCCCTGGCTCACGCGCCTGTGGGGCCGCTGGCACAAGGAGATCTTCGCGGACCTCATGGCATGCCTGCTCGGGGGCCCCGCGTCGGTGCACTCGATGAAGGACTTCCTCGCGTACCCGCCGTCGCGGGTGCTGACGTTCCATCCGCTCAGCGCGCACCCCACGCCGTTCCTGCGGGTGTTCATCCAGGCGGAGATGCTCCGGCGCATGGGCTTCACGCGCCAGGCGCATGACGTCTGCGACAACTGGCACCGGCTGTACCGCGCGCGGCTGCCCTTCGCCCGCATCCCGCGGGTGCTGCTGCGCACGGCGCCCCGGCTCATCCCCCACGTGGTGGATGAGATTGCCTTCCAGCCCCGCCGGGCCTGGCGCAGCGCGCGCTGGTGGACGTGATGCCCTTCTGGCCGTCGGACCAGGAGCGCATCGACCGGGCCGCGGAGTCGCTGGCGCGGGGGCACCTCCCGCCGGAGCTGCCGCCGCGCCACGTGGTGAGCGCCAGCCGCGAGGCGCTCGAACGAAGGCTGGCCCCGCCCGAGCGCATCTCTCGGACGGTGCTCAATCATCTGGTGAGGCTTGGCTCGCGGAGTGCGCGGACGCCAGGCGTGGGCGTCACCCAGGCCGCATGACAGGACCTCAAGGGAGGGACGATGTACGAGAACGTGAAGGGGAAGAGCCCCGCGGCATCCATGACGCTGACCTCGAGCTCCAAGACGAAGTTCGACGAGTTCCTGCGCCGTCAGCTGGGGGTGTCCGACGCGCGCGACCCCAAGGCGGTGGTGTCCGCGCTGCGCAAGCTCTACCCGACCACGGCCGCGCGCCTGGACGACGAGAGCAACGGCCAGCCCATCCGCATCCAGGGCACGCCCGAGCCGGCCCTGGGCCTGATGACCGGCACGCTGGACTCGCCGGGCCAGCGGCGGTTCCGCCAGGAGCGCAAGGCCCTGGTGGACGACCTGGACATCGCGGTGAACCTGGCCTCCAACCGCGACTTCAAGGAGCCGGTGTGCGGCTGGCGCGACTCCATCCTCGCGGAGGTGGATGAGGGCGAGGCCGCGGCGAACCTGGCGGTGGACCCCGTGTCGCGCGACCGGGCCTTCTATTCCGTGCGCAAGCTGGGGGACTGCGCGCGCGTGGCGCGCCTGGTGGGGATGCTCAACCCCACGGTGAGCCAGGAGTTCGGCCGGCTCGCGGCGTCCATCGACGACAACGCCACGCTGCTGCGCATCCTCGCCGGAGAGGCCCTCTTCCGCGCGGGCTTCGACAAGGGCGGCACGGTGTTCCAGGTGGCGCTCCAGGACCTGCGCCAGCGCCGCGAGGCGCTCATCCATTCCCTGGAGCAGCTGACCGCCACGACCCTCCAGGAGGGCTACGACGACTGGGGTGACGGCCAGGCGTCCTACGGCAAGCTCCTGGAGCAGCTGCGCGCCCGGGGGCAATCCGACCTGCGCGCCATCGCCCGGCCGGACGCCATGTCGCGGCTGCTGGACGTCCTCTTGAACAACGCGCCCCGGCAGTCGGATGACCTGCGCGGCATCGCGTCCGCGGTGCCCGTGGAGCTCATCCAGCTGCGGCGCCTGCGGGACGTGGCCGGCACGCTGCTGGACACCTCCGTCACCGGCTTCTCCAGCTCCGGCACGCGGGGCGTCGCGTTGAACGCGAAGGTCCAGGGCGCCTCCGCGCCCCTGGCCGCCTTCACCGAAGCGCTCACGCTCTTCATCGACGCGTTCGACCGGCCCAACGCCGGCGCGCGGCTGCTCAACCTGGTGCTCCCCACCCCGCTGACCTTCCGGGACCTGACGGGCAAGGAGCAGGAGCTCAACGACAAGTTCCGCGAGCGCAATGACGTCCAGGAGGCCATCGAGGACCTCTTGATGGACCCGTCCACGTCGGTGGAGTTCTGGAAGGAGCTGGCCCGGCTGGACCGCAAGCTCTACCACATCGACCGGATCATCGACCTGTTCCTGCTGGACTACGACGAGGCCACGGTGCCAGGCGGCAACCGCGTGGACTTCCACGCGGAGATGCTGGAGCAGCTGGACCAGAACGTGGACGTCTTCAACGTGAACCCCGCGTTCCTGCGCGAGCAATGCGGCCTGGAGGAGGACTCGCTGGAGCTGGCGAAGACCCTGACCCAGGAGGCGCCGGGCCAGGCCGAGGAAATGGAAGAAGACCGGAACCACAAGTACGGCTTCCCGCAGGGCGCGCACTGCAACACCGGCGAGCCGTTCACGGTGCCGCCGCCGATGCGCGTCTCGCTGGACCGCATCGAGAAGGACCTGGAGCCGCGAATCATCAACCCGGAGGCCACGGAGTACCCACGGGAAGCCAGGCCCGAGGAGCCCCCGGAAGCGTCGCCCTCCGCGGCGCCGGGCACCGGGGCCAGCCTGGACGACGTGGCCTCGCGCATCGAGCAGAGCCGGGCGCGCATCATGACGGACGTGAAGCAGCAGCTGGACGACCAGGCGCAGGAGCTGGGCCGGCAGCTGAAGCAGGCGTTCCTGGATCAGCTCAAGGCCGTGGAGCACATCATCTCCGGCAAGGAGCGCCGCGGCACGGATGGCCCGCCCACGCCGGTCAACGGGTACTCCAAGGCGGGAGGCCACACGCGCCGCCACGTCCGCCACCCGCGCAAGCCGTGAGCGCTCACGCGAAGGCCTGAAACCCTTTCCCTCAACGTCATTGACCCAGGTGGCATGCCATGAGCATCGGTACGGCAGAAGCCCTTCAGCGTCTCTTCTCGCAGTGGAAGCGGGAAGTCCTCGCCAACGTCACGTCGGATGAGCAGCGCACGGAGCTGCAGAAGCAGCTCGCGCTCCGGGAGGAGGAGCTGCTCGCCAGCGCCTCCAATGGCTCGACGGCGTCGCTCTTCTCCGACCTGATGGGATTGGACAAGGACGGCGCGCCCTCGTTCGACGCCATCAGCCGGCCGCTGCTCGTCCAGGACTTCGACGAGTCCGTCATCGAGACGCAGCTCCACGCGACCGCGGAGCTCTATTACATCTACCAGCACGAACGGATGAAGGTGTTCCAGGTGGCGGGCGCGCTCCTGCGCCTCTTCCACGACGGGCGCATGCGCATCCAACGCGGCCCCGGTGCGCGGGCGCTGTACCTCATGGAGAAGCACCAGCCGCTGCGCTACAAGCCGCGCGACCGGCAGCTCGCGTACCGGCGCGCGTTCAACTACGGGAGCCTGGCGGCGCCGCCGGGCGCGGTGATGTTCCGCAACTTCCACCGCGAGTTCGTCGCCTTCGTGTCCGCCATCGCGCAGTACTTCCGCGACCTGCTCATCGGCGAGGTCATCCGCGGCTCGCAGCAGCTGAACGAGCGGCCCTTCGCGAGCCAGGCCACCATCCAGCGCCTGGGCACGGACATCCGCTGGCAGATAGACCGCGCCACCTACGGCAACATCCTGGCGCTCACGGTGGAGGTGGGCGAGTACCTCAAGACCATCCTCGACGCGCTGGAGACCCCGGACATCAAGAAGGCCTTCGACGCGAACACCAAGTGGGACGTGATCGAGGTGGTGTCGCAGCGCTACCTGGGCGGCACGGGGGAGATTTCCCAGCGCTCGAAGATGGCGGACGCGGGGCGCCTGCTGCTCAACTTCGTGGCGGACAACCCGTTCAAGACGCGCGACTTCAGGGACTTCCAGACGGAGGTGATGCCGCTGGGCCCGGTGGCCGAGGAGTGGATCGCCGCGTACCGGATGACGCCGGACGGCCGCTCGTTCCGGGGCGTGTCCCCCACCCTGCGCCAGACGATGGGCATCACCAGCCCCGCGCCGGCGCTGCGCTGAAGAAGGGAGGCACGGCATGGACCTCACACTGCAACCCCTGATGGAGGCGGGCGCGGGGACCGCCTCGGCGCCGCGCACCAACGAGTCGCGGATGGTCGCCGCGGCGGTGGCGGGACAGGTGTCCCACCCCCTCGCGCGCGTGTCTCCCTACCGCATTGGCCGGGACGGGGTGTTGCGGCTGTTGCCGGGGACCGGCGGCATCGTGCTCAACCGCCGCGTGGGGGACCGCGCGGTGGGGCTGGCCGCGGACCACATGGAGGCGGGGGTGTCGCTGAACAACCCCGGACGCCACGACACGGGCCCGCGCGGCGGCTCCAATCGGGCGCTGATGTTCTACGCGTGCGTGGGCAACCGGGCGCGCGTGACGAGCGGCCCCGTCACGGGCGCGGTGGGGACGGTGGTGGGCAAGCACGGCGGCATCAACCACGTCATCGTGGACTTCCCGCCCGCGGTGAAGCGCCGGCTGTGCATCGGGGACAAGGTGCAGCTGGACGCGTATGGCCAGGGGCTGGAGCTGCCGGACTTCCCCCAGGTGCGAGCGCTGAACCTGTCGCCCCGGCTGCTGCGGCGCTGGGGCGTGCGGACGGAGGCGGGGCGGCTGCTCATCCCCGTGACGCACACGGTGCCGGCGGAGCTGATGGGGTCGGGCTTCGGGCGCTCGGAGGGCGTGCTGGGGGACCTGGACATCCAGCTGTCGGACGCGCGGCTGGTGCGCAAGCACCGGCTGAACGCGCTGCGGCTGGGGGACCTGGTGGCGGTGTGCCCGCTGGACTACCGCTTCGGGCCCTCGCGGCGGGCGGGGGTCGTCACCGTGGGGGTGGTGGTGCACGCGGACAGCAAGGTGGCGGGGCATGGGCCCGGGGTGACGCCGCTGCTCATCGCTCCGCGCGAGTGCGTGCGGCTGGTGCGCCGGCCCCAGGCGAACGTGGCGCTCGTCCTGGGGCTGCGCCAGAGCGTGGCGCCGCCGGCGGGTGACCCCTCATGGAGTGGGGGGTAGGGACACGGCGCCCAGGCAGCGCGACACCATGGCCGCGCGGGTGTCCACGCCCAGCTTGACGAAGATGCGCCGCAGGTGGGCCGCCACGGTCCACGTGCTGATGTGGAGCTTCGTGGCGATCTGCTTGTTGCTCCAGCCCGCGCGGACGCAGGAGACGACCTGCAGCTCGCGCGAGGTGAGCAGCCGCGCGTCGGACCCGGGCTCCGCCGCGGGGCTCGCGGAGGGCTCCGCGGGCACCAGGTGGTAGCGCTGCCCGTTGAGGATGAGCTCCCCGGCCAGGACGGGGTTCTGCTCGCGGGCAGGAGCCGTGGCGCCAGGGCCGGGGACCACGAGCAGGACGTGGCTCCCGGGAGGAAGGGGCGTCCTCATGGCGTGCGCCAGGCGGGGTCCGCGAGCTCGGGAGAGGTGAGGATGCGCCAGACCTCGGAGGCTTCGCGCGAGCGGCCGGTGGCGCGCAGCTCCTCCGCGAGGCGCTCACCCGCGTGCTCCCCCGCGACGGGGGGCTCCGGCCGTTCGCGCACGAACGCCACGAGCCGCGTGACGCCGCGACGGCCGAGGCGCAGCTCGGCGTGGAAGAGCAGCGCCAGCGCACGGGCCGGAGCGAAGGCGCTGTCGGCGGGCGCGTCCTCCGTGTAGGAGGCCAGTATCGGGCGGAGCACGTGGCTGACGAGGCCTCCAGCTGCGCCAGCTGGGCGCGCGCTCCGTCCGGCCTCGGGCGAGCGCGCGAGCAACCGGGGCTCTTCCGCGAACATCGCCAGGGCGTCCCGGCCTTCGAGGGGGGCCGCGCTCCTGGAGCCCAGGAAGCGCAGCGCGGCGGGTTGGGGCGGCTGCTCCGGGGTGGCCTCGAGGCCCAGCCGTCCCAGCCGGGCTTCGAACGCTTCGGGTTCGCGCTGCCGCCAGTGGGCCAGCGCGGTGATGAGCGTGGGCCCCGTCAGTGGCCAGGCGCCCCAGCGGGGGTCGCCACGGGACTGGGGCTCCGAGGTCACGGAGTCGAACGGGCCGCCGAACCAGGCGAGGACGAACTCCAACGCGCGAACCTGCGCCTCCGTCAGGCCGAGCTGCAGGAAGTCCTCGCGCGAAGGCGCGCACGGGCCGCGCACCGCGACGGTGCCGCGATGGATGGGCCTGCCACCCTCGTTGCCCAGGACGATCCTCGCGCCATCGGGGAACGTGACCACGGGCCCCTGGAGGCGGAGCGCGTCCCGGGCCGCGCGGAAGGGCGAGGCCCGGGCTTCCGCTTCGCGAGGCAGCGGTTCGGTGAAGGGCTCCGCTCCCGGGCGCGGGTGGAGGTTCTCCTCGCGGGGCGGCTGAGCGGATGCCGCCTCCGGGTCCCTGAACGGGTCCGGGCCTGAACGCGAGTGCTGGTTCGGCGCGCGAGGTGGACGAACGGGTGCCGCCCCGGGTTCTCCGAACGGATCCGCGCCCGGGTGCACGGGGCGGTTCACCTCGCGGTTCGAGCGTTCAGCGGCGCCTGACGCGCGGAGCGCTGGCTCGCCGGACGGAGCTGCTTCGGGATGGCGCTCTTCGCGCGCCGCGCGGACGGTTGCCGCGGGGGGCCTGGCTTCAGCGACGGCTCACGTTCGGGACGCGGCGGACGCCCCTCCTGCCTCCCCGCTCGAGGAGGGACGGGACGTTCGGGGCGCGGCGCCCGGGCGCGGGGCCCGGGTTCGGCGAAGGGGTCGGAGCTCGAACGGCGCGGGCGCGGCTCCCCGGGGGCCGTGCCGGATGACGCATCCTCCATCGCCCGAGCACGCGGCCTGGAGTCGGGAGTCGCGACGCGAGGACGCAGCGCGTCCCGGGACGAGCGGGGCGCGGCGGAGGGCTCCCCCTGCATCCTCCGGGCGCCAGGCCCCGGGTCGTCGAGCGGCTCCGCGTCCGCGCGCGGAGAGGACATTGCCTTGCGCGGACGCGGCTCCAGCGCCTCCTCCCTGGAGAAGGGAGCATCCCGTTCGAGGTCGGACACCCAGCGGTCCAGGAGCGACATCACCCCCTGCGAGGGAATGGGCGCACGGTTTCGCTTCCGCCCCGAATCATCACCAGCCACGGCAACCTCCCCTGCGAACCAGCCTGCCCAGGCACAGTAGGAATCGCCCTTGCATCGGGAAGTTCGACCCGGAGCCGCGCCCACGGTTGAGTTCAGGATGGAGGGACCACGGCGGGCAGCCAGGGCGACACTGCGTTCACCCCGGAAGGAGGGCCCCGCGCCGGCTCGCCTGCTCTCGAGGTGCGCTCAGAACAGGCGCGAGTACGTGGCCGGCGCTCCCGGACGCGGCGTCCAGCGCTTCGCGTCGCGGGGCAGCCACAGGAGCTGGAAGGACTCCGCGCGCCCTTCGTAGCGGAGGGTGTGCTCGCCCCGGGACAGCGCGAACTCGGGAGTGGTGATGTGCTCGCCATCGATGAACAGCGCGCCGGTGTCGAGAGTGCTCGCGGGCTGGACGAAGTAGCGGTCGGCGCGCACCGCGAGGAAGTGGTCCTCCAGGGCGCCGGAGTCCGTGGGCACGCGGTAGCGCTGGCCCCACAGGTACAGGTCGCCGTCGTGGGGCTGGTAGTGCGCGTCGAGGAAGCGGCGCAGCGCGAGCGGCAGGCCGGAGGTGCGCAGGTCGTCCACGCGAAGCACGCAGCCCCGCTCCACGAGCACACGGGGCAGCTCGTGGGACAGCAGGTCCGCGAGTGAGCCGCGCAGGTACGCGTCCGTGTAGAAGTAGAAGTGAGCATGCGGCCGGCTCACGTAGCCCCCGGAGTTGTCGTAGACGACGTCCTCCGGTCCCGTGAGCGCCGCGATGCGAGCAAGCACCTCGAGCTGCCGCGCATTGCCGCCACCGTCCAGCAAGGCCTCCACCTGAGCGGCCTGAACGGCGAACAGGCCTCCCAGCCCGGCGAGCCCCACGGTGCGCCAGACCGGAGTGCGCAGCACGGAGAGCAGCACGAGGACGCCGCGCGCGGCGAAGGGCGCGAGCACGCCCAGCAAGGGCAGCAGGCTGTACGGGAACGGGGCGCGCTGGAGCGCATAGGCCCCGAACGTCGCGGGCACGGCGACGAGCAGGAGCAGGTCCGGGGTCCGCGGGTGCTTCAGCAAGCGAGGCAACGTGGCGCCGAACCCGACGGAGGCGAGGACGAAGAACGCGGGTTGTTCGCCCAGGGCTGGCACCAGGTACTCGCGCCACGAGAAGCCAGGGTAGTGGCGCTGGTGTTCGGACGCCCAGACGAAGCACCACTGCCACCATGCGCTCCAGGAGCCCGTCACCGTGAGATACGCGGCCACCGCTCCCGTCGTGGTGGCGATGCCCGCGAAGAAGGCGCGAGGCGCGGCGATGAGCGCGGGAGGAGCCTTCCTGCGCGCGAGGAGGTCGGCGAGCAGCACCGCGCTCACGAGCCCGCCGAAGAAGAGCGCCTTCTGGGAGCCCCATGCGGAGGCGACGAGCAGCGCGCCCGCCAGGAACGACGAACGGACGGAGCCGGGTTGCACGGCCAGCGCCGCGAGAGCGCCCAGGAAGAGCGCGGCGGTGAGGGCATCCGGGCGCACCTCGGTGGCGAAGTGCAGGAAGCCGGGCGTGCAGAGCAGCAGCACCGGAGCCAGGAGCGCGGCGGTGCGCCCCTCCCGCCGGTTGAGGAGGAACACGGAGACACCCGCCCCCGCGAGCGGCACGAGCATCGCCGCGCGAAGGGCCAGCACGTTGCGCGGATCATCCCCGAGCAGCCGGAACAGCGGCGCCAGCACCTGGTACACGAGTGGGAAGTGCACCTCGAAGAAGTCGCGGTACGGCACCTGCCCGTGGGCCATGAGCCACGCGGCGTGGGCGTACTGGAACTCGTCGATGCTGAATGCCTTGTGCAGTGCGAGGCGCGAGGCCTGGAGCGCGAGCACGCCCAGGACGACACCCAGCCCCCACCGCAAGGCCCGGGGCTCCGTCATCGGCGCCGTCATACCGCGAAAGCCCACCCGGCTTCAGGGGGAACGGGAACAAGGACCGGGCGGCATACGCAAGGCCCATGCCTCCGTCCGAGCACCCCCGCATCTCCAAATCAGCGACCTACCGCACCCCGGCCGAGCCCTGGCCACCCCCTCAAGGGGACTTGCATCAACTGTTCCCCACCCCTTCGGAGATGAAGTCCGTCCCCATGGAGGAAGGGAGAAAGCCTTGCCCGGGCCGCCCGGGGCGCACCTCAAGAACCTGTCCGACTGTCGGACAGGTTTGGGGAACCGCAGCGAGGGGGCGTCCACTCCAGCCGCATCGCGGGAACCTGTCCGACAGGTTTGGCGAACCGGAGCGTAGGGTCCTCCGTTCCAACCGCGTCGCGGGAACCTGTCCGACTGTCGGACAGGTTTGGAGAACCCGGCTTAAGGGCGTCCGTTTCAATCGCGTCGCAGGAACCTGTACGACTGTCCGACAGGTTTGAGGAGCCGCAGCGAGGGGGCGTCCGCTCCAGCCGCGTCGCGGGAACCTGTCCGACTGTCGGACAGGTTTGGAGAACCCAGCTTGGGAGGATCCACTCCAGCCGCGTCGCGGGAACCTGTACGACTGTCCGACAGGTTTGGAGAACCCGGCTTGGGAGGATCCGCTCCAGCCGCGTCGCGGGAACCTGTCCGACTGTCGGACAGGTTTGGAGAAC
>NZ_JBKGHJ010000261.1:0-11896 GCF_046520365.1 Corallococcus sp. 4LFB | reverse complement strand
TGCGCTGGCTCTCCCCGCAGCTCCCCTTCCCCATCGCCACCGACGTCCACGGCGACGCGGGCGTGGAGCTGGGGGGGCCGCGTCGTGGCGCCCACCCTCCTCACCGCGATGCTGCTGCGCGAGCTGCGCGAGGCCGCCACCACGTTCCTCGGCCGCAAGGTGACGCGCGCCGTCCTCTGCGCGCCGTCCCACTTCACCGAACGGCAGCGCGCCGCCCTGCGCGAGGCCGCCACCATGGCCGGCCTGGACGTGCCCCGCGTGCTCACCAACAGCGCCGCCGCGGCGCTCGCGTACGCGCACGGCCGGGGCCTGGCTCGCAAGCGCGTCCTCGTCGTGGACCTGGGCGGCGGCGGCCTGGAGGTCTGCGTCGTGCAGGTCACGGGCGACGACCTCGAGGTCGTCACCACCGGCGGGGACCCCACGCTGGGCGGCATGGACTTCGACGGCCGCATCGCGGAAGCGCTCGTCAGCGACCTCTCCGAACAGGGCCACCCGCGCCCCGAACACCCGCTCGACTGGGGCCCCCTGCGCACCCTCGCCGAGTCCACCAAGGAGTCCCTCTCCACGAAGGACTCCGTGGACGTCACCCTGCCCACGGGCCCCGGCCCCACGCTCGACCGCGAGCGCGTGGAGGCCCTCACCGCCGACCTCGCCCAGCGCGTCGTCTCCGTCACCCGCGAGGTGCTGGAGTCCAACGCCCTCTCCCCTCAAGGCCTGGACGCCGTGCTCCTCGTGGGCGGCCAGTCCCGCGCGCCCTCGTGCGCCGCCGCCTGGAGGAGAGCCTGGGCGTGCCCGTGCGCGACGACGACGTGGACGCCCGCACCGCCGTGGTGCGCGGCGCCGCGCTGCTCGGCCACGCGCTGCTCTTGTCGGAGACCGGCAAGCCCGCCGCCAGCGTGTCGGAAGTGCTCACCGCGCCCATCGGCGTCGCCGAGGACGCCGGCGCCTTCCGCCGCGTGCTGGAGCGCAACACCCGCCTGCCCACCTCCAAGACGCTGGTCATCCCCGTCACCGCCCCCGGCCCGCTGGCGCTCGCCTTCTTCCAGGGCACCGCCGCCAGCGCCGTGGAGAACGAATGGCTCGGCGCCCTCACCCTCACCGTGGAGCGCCCCGGCGAGGTGGAGGTCCACCTGGAGCTGTCCACCGACGGCACCCTCGCCTTCAGCGCCACCCTGCCCGGCGCGAAGCGGCAGCCCGTCACGCTCGCGACGGAGGACCTGGACGACGCCTCCCGCGACGCCCTCATCGCCCGCTCGCCCTTCCACACCGAACCGGAAGCCCGGCCGAGCGGCCTGCTGTCCGGCTTGAAGAAGCTCTTCGGCCGGCGCTGAGGCGCTCGGCCCCCTGGCTCCGTCCCCGGGGCAGGTGCACCGTCCGGCCCCGCCGTCCCAGCTTCCATTCCAGGTCCGACAGTTCACGAACCGGGAGGAACCTGGACATGAAGAAGACTTCGATGATTGCGGGGGTGGTGGCGGCCGGCGTGGGCATCGCGGGCCCGGCCTTCGCGGTGGACGCGACCCAGGTGGGGCGCAGGGTCGGCTTCCAGGAACAGGAGGTCGAAGCCGGCCTGGACGTGCGCGCGGGCCTGGGCGGCTTCACCGGAGAGCTGTCCGATGAGACGGGCGTGGGTCCGCTGTTCGGCATCACCGCCGTCGCCCAGCCCGCGCCGCTCGTCGGCGTGGAGGTCGGCTACGAAGGGCAGCGCATCCCCATCGATGACGCCCGCGTGCGCGATGGCCAGCACATCTGGCGCAACAACGGGACCGTCCTGGGCAAGCTGGGCCCCGTCGTCAAGGAGCACTGGCAGCCGTTCGTCGGCGTCGGCCTGGGCCTGAGCTACCTGGACTCCTCGGACGGCGCGTCGCCCATCTACAGCAATGACTGGCAGACGGAGTTCCCGATGGCGGCGGGCCTCGACTACCGCGCGGGCAACCTCTTCGCCGGCGTGCGCGGCACGTACCGCCTCCTCGGTGGAGAGGAGCTGACCACCGTCCCCGGCACCACCAGCGACGCGAAGGGCAGCCTCTTCAACGGCAACATCACCGTGGGCGGCCGCTTCTAGCCGCCGCCCACGAGGTCCGCGTCCGCGAAGGGCCGCGCCTCACAGCTCGAAGCGCGTCATCAACACTTCCGGACGCGGATCTTCCCTCCACGCGTCCAGCACCGCCTGCGCCGGCGACCGGCCCGACGCGGCCACCGCCTCCAGCGGCGCCAGCAGCGGCGCGTCCTCGGGGTCCAACCGCATCAGGCCCCGCTTCGCGATGGCCACCATCTCCCCCGCCAGCCGGTGCAGCTCGCGCGGCCCCAGCTTCCCGGCCAGCCCCTCGCGGCGCGCGGTGTCGTGGAAGGCCAGGTGCTCGGTGAAGGTCAGCCGGGGCAGCAGCAGCTCCGCCTCCTCCAGCGCCTGCGCGTCGTAGAGGAGGCCGCGCCAGAGCGCGCCCAGCGCCCCCGTCATCGCCGCGCTGGCACAGTCCGCGCCGCGCACCTCCAGCACCTTCTTGAGCCGCACCTCCGGGAAGAGCGTGGACAGGTGGTCCGTCCAGTCCCCCATGTCCGGCGGCTTGCCCTCGTAGCCCTCCTGCATCAGCTGGCGGAAGGTGAGCTTCGGGTGGCGGTACTCGCCCTCGCGGCGCAGGAACAGCAGCGGCGCGTCCAGCGCCCAGTCCACGTAGGCCTGGTAGGAGAACGAGCCGTCGAACCAGGACGGCAGGTAGCCGCAGCGCGTGGGGTCCACCTCTTCCCAGACGCGGCTGCGGAAGGACATGTAGCCGGACGGCTTGCCTTCCAGGAGCGGGCTGTTCGCGTACAGCGCCACCAGCAGCGGCGACAGGCGCGCCACCGCCACCGTCTTGCGCACGCAGTCCGCTTCATCCGCCCAATCCAGCGACACCTGCCCGGTGGACGTCATCAGCATCATGTTCAGCGCCAGCCGGCCTCGCTCCGGCAGCGTGCGGCGCATCACCTGGTAGCGCGTCTTGGGCATCCAGGGCATCTCCACCCCTCCAGGCCCAGGCGTGCCCACCGGCCGGTAGCCCAGCGCCACCAGCCGCAGGCCCAGGCCGGACGCCGCCGCCTTCGCCTCCTTCAGGTGCTGGAGGTTCTCCTGGTGCGCCTCCCGGGCCGTGGGGAACGGGCTGCCGGACAGCTCCAACTGCCCGCCCGGCTCCAGGGAGATGGCCGCCATCCCGCGCTGCAGCGCGATGACCGGCGACTGGGGCGTCTCCCGGAAGCGCTCGTAGCCACCCGGGGCGATGCGCTCCAGCAGGGCGCCCACCCCGTTCGGTCCCTCGTAGGGCACGGGTTGGGCGGACCCCACGGGGTAGATGAACTTCTCGTGCTCCAGCCCCAGCCGGTGCTGGGCCCGGGGCTTCTCCGCCTTGCGAAGCTCTTCCACCAGGGGGGCGGTGGAGGTGAGGGGCTCGGAGGCCACGCGCTTGAGGTCGAGGGACATGAGGGCGCCCTATATAACGGGGGCCGTTGGCCTTGCCCTCATTTGAGCACCCCGCCCCCATGCGTCCTGCGTCCCCCGTCCCCGCCCTCTCCCCACGGCCCCGTCTGTCGGACTTCTTCCAGGGGGTGGGGGTACTCGGCCGCGCCTTCCGGCTGATCTTCCGCTCGCGCCGCCTCTTCCTCCTGTCCAGCCTGTGCGCGGTGATCACCGCCGTCGCCCTGGTGGCCCTGGCCGTCCTCCTCTACCGCTACGCCCCCGGCCTCCTGGAGTCCGTATGGGCCCGGCCGGAGTCCTGGTACGGCCGCGCCGGCTGGTTCGTCGCGCTCGTCCTGGGCGCGCTGGTCGCCTGGGTGGTGGGCGCCAACGTGGTGCCTCCCCTCCTGCTGACGCCGCTGCAGGACCCGCTGTCGGAGGCCACGGAGGCCGAGTGTGCGCAAACAGACGCCGTCCTCTCCCCCGCCTCCTTCCTCCGGAGCATGACGACAGGGCTGTTGCACACGCTCGCCCGCATGGCGCTGCTCTTCCTGGGGCTGGCGCTGCTGCTCCCCCTGAACTTCGTGCCGGGTCTGGGCAGCCTCGCGTTCACCGTGCTGGCCAGCCTGTGGACCATGCTCTGGATGGCGGCGGAGCACCTAGCCGCGCCCATGACGCGCCACCTGTACCCCTTCGCCCAGGTGCGCCGGATGCTGCGCGAGCGCCAGGCCCTCTGCCTGGGCTTCGGCGCGGGCGTCTACCTGCTCCTCTGGGTGCCCGTCCTCAACACCTTCTTCCTCCCGGTGGCCGTCGTCGGGGGCACCCTCCTGTACCGGGGCCTGAGGGAGGCCGGGGACCTGCCCCCGCCCCCGGATGCGCTGGGGCCGGCGAGCCCTTCGCCCGGTGGACGTCCTGAAGCGAAATAAAGGGGCATGCCGGCTGTCCATCCATGCAGGCCGCCCGGGAACGCATTGCCTGCGGCAGACGTTCTCGGTCGCTAGTGACAAGGCCACGCCTTGAAGCACCTGGAAGCCGTGATTAGGCTTGCCCGGCCGCTTCCAGGTCCCTTGGCACTCGTCGAACCGTTCGGATTCACAGGGCTTTTCACGCATCACCCGAGGCGCCCCTCGCGCCTCAGCTGGGATGAACCGCATGCCGCGTATCTTCCGCCGCATCACCGCCGTCGCCGTTCTTCTGGGGGCCTGGGCATTCGCAGGCAGTGACCGTGCCCCCCTCCCCCTCACCGTGGGAGCGGCGGAGGCGGGGCAGGACTCCTGGGACGGCGCGCTGCCTTCCGCCAGCAAGGGCGAGAAGGCGCCTCACGACCTCAACAGCCTCCGCGTCCTGACGAAGGTCATCCTTTACGTGAAGGAGAACTACGTCGACCCCAAGCGGGTGAAGCCCAAGGAGATGATGATCGCCTCCCTGGAGTACGTGGAGAAGAGCGTCCCGGACGTGCTCGTGGACGGCAACCCGGAGACGGGCAAGCTCAACGTCAACGTCAACGGCAAGCAGAAGGAGTTCGACATCTCCCACGTGGACTCCCTGTGGAAGATGTCCTTCGCGCTGAAGGACGTGTTCGACTTCCTGTCCAAGAACATGCGTCCCATCGAGGAGACGCGCGACATCGAGTACGCGGCCGTCAACGGCATGCTCTCCACGCTGGATCCGCACTCGGTGCTGCTGCGCCCGGAACTGTACCGGGAGATGAAGCTGTCCACCAAGGGTGAGTTCGGCGGCCTGGGCTTCGTCATCCAGATGAAGGAGGGCAACCTCACCGTGGTGAAGGTGCTGCCCAAGACGCCCGCGTCCCGCGCCGGCATCCAGAAGGACGACCGCATCAAGAAGATTGGTGAGGAGTCCACCGTCAACATGGACCTCAACGAGGCCGTGTCCAAGCTGCGCGGCCCGGTGGACAGCCGCATCACCATCACCGTGGAGCGCGACGGCTGGGACAAGGCGCGCAACATGACGGTGGCGCGCGCCATGATTTCGATTGAGTCCGTGCAGCACAAGCTGCTCGCGGGCGGCGTGGGCTACGTGCGCCTGAAGAACTTCCAGGGCAACACCACGCGCGACCTGGAGGCGGCGCTGACGGACATCCGCAAGCAGGCGGACGCCAAGGGCGGCTTCAAGGGCCTGGTGCTGGACCTGCGCGGCAACCCGGGCGGTCTGCTGGAGCAGGCCATCCAGGTGTCGGACACGTTCCTGTCCAAGGGCACCATCGTCGCGACGGTGGGCTTCAGCGACAAGCTGCGCGAGGAGAAGCGCGCGCGTCCCACGGACGGCGAGGAGAGCTACCCCATCGCGGTGCTGGTGAACGCGGGCAGCGCCTCCGCGTCGGAAATCGTGGCGGGCGCGCTCAAGAACCTGGACCGCGCGGTCATCATCGGGCGCCAGACGTTCGGCAAGGGCAGCGTGCAGGTGCTGTACGACTTCCCGGACGACAGCGCGCTCAAGCTGACCATCGCCAAGTACCTCACCCCGGGCGACGTCTCCATCCAGGAGGTCGGCATCGTGCCGGACATCCAGCTCGTGCCCACGCGCGTCACCGCGGACCGGGTGGACGTGTTCGCGCCCCGCAAGTCCATGGGCGAGGCGGACCTGGATCAGCACTTCGGCAACCCGGAGTCCGCCACCATCGCCAAGAAGCGCGAGGAGGTCCTGGACCGCGAGAAGCCGGGCACCAGCCTCAAGTACCTCAAGGTGGACGAGAAGGCCGCCCAGGCCGCCGCCAAGAAGGACGAGCCCAAGGAGAAGGTCGCCGCCAGGCCGGGCACCAAGGACAAGAAGGAGCACGGCGAGAATGATCCGCTCCTGGACGTGGACGTCGCCGGCCAGGGCGAGGACCTGGACGACCAGCTGGACGCGGAGTCCCAGGAGGAGATCAAGGAGGACTTCGAGGTCCAGTTCGCCCGCGACTTCGTGCTGAAGGTGCCGGCCGTGAAGCGCGGCGAGCAGCTCGCCAAGGGCAAGCAGTTCGTGGAGCAGAAGCGCAACGAGGAGGAGCAGCGCATCAACAACGCCATCGCCGCGCTCGGCCTGGACTGGAGCCCCGGTCCCACGCCGAAGAACGTGCAGCTGGACGCCAGCTTCTCCCCGGGCAACGACGCGAAGATCACCGCCGGCGACCAGCTGGACATGGTCATCCACGTGGAGAACAAGGGCACGGAGCCGCTCAAGCGCGTGCGTGGCTGGACGGAGAGCGACAACGCGTTCCTCGACCGCCGCGAGTTCCTCTTCGGCGCCATCGCCCCGGGTGAGAAGAAGTCCTGGAAGGTGCAGGTGCGCCTGCCCAAGGACCTCACCAGCCGCCGCGACGACGTGAAGGTGAAGCTGTTCGACGACCACGGCCCGCTGCGCGACACCCTGGTGTCGGAGCTGTCCTTCGTGGAGCTGCCCCGCCCCACGTTCGCCTTCAACTGGCAGGTGGTGGATGCCTGCTCCGAGTGCAACGGCGACGGCGTCGTGCAGCGCGGCGAGGACGTCACGGTGGTGATGGACGTCACCAACACGGGCACGGGCCCGGCGCTGGACTCGTTCGCGCAGATCAAGAACGGCGGCGACGCGAACATCTTCATCGAGAAGGGCCGCTTCAAGCTGGGGGAGATCAAGCCCGGTGAGACGAAGACGGCGCGCTTCCAGGTGTCCCTGAAGAAGGGCTTCAAGGGCGACACCTTCCCGCTGAAGCTGGCCATCCTCGACGAGCCCCTGGAGGAGTTCGTCCTGGAGAAGCTCCAGCTGCCGGTGAAGGACGGCCCCGTGGCCCCGCTGGAGGCGAAGAAGGGCCTGGTGAAGCTGTCGGACAAGGCGGAGCTGTTCGCCTCCCCCACCGCGGACGCGCGGCCGGTGGCGAAGCTGCCGCAGGGCGCGACGCTGGCCCTGGAGGCCACCACCAAGGGCTACTACAAGGTCGCGCTGGAGAAGGACCGCTTCGCCTTCGTGCGCACGCAGGACGCGAAGGAAGTGAAGTCCGGCAAGGCCGCCGCGCCCAAGACGGTGGCGTTCAGCACGACGCACCAGCCGCCGGACATCAAGCTGGACGTGGATCCCTCCCACGGCGGCGTGGTGGTGAACGGCGACAAGTTCACCCTCTCCGGCGCGGTGAAGGACCCCAACGGCCTGCTGGACGTCTACGTGCTGGTCAACGACCAGAAGGTCTACTTCAAGGCCGTGGACCCCAAGGGCGGCGAGCCCCACACGCTGAAGTTCACCTCCGACTTCGCGCTCAAGGAGGGCAACAACAACGTGCTGGTGGTGGCCCGCGAGAGCAGCGAGTTCGCCAGCCGCCGCACCCTGGTCATCCGCCGCCGTCCGGCGGAGGTGGCGCAGAAGGTCGTGACGCCCGCCGCCGCGGCCACCACGCCGGTGAAGCCGCGCCAGCAGTAGCCTCCCGGGCTCGCTCCCGGACCGCCTGACCCACGGGCGGCTCGCTTCCAGCGGACGTCCCCCTTTCGAAAGGGGGGTGTTTCCCTGGAGGAGGGCCGCCCGTTTTGTTGACGCTTCACCGAGGGCCGATTTAGGGTCCGCCGCAGGTGGGCGCCCGCTTGGCCGGCATGCGTCCCGGAGGCGTGATTCCCCCATGCGGACGTTCAGTCGGTGCCTGTTGCTCGCGACGGCGCTGTCCGGGGCCGCGGCCCATGCGGACGACAACGACCTGGTGCTTTCCCGTTTCGGCGTCGAGCGCCGGGGCGCCACCGCCGTCATCACCCAAACGGAGTTCGCCGAAGCCAGCGCGGACTTCCGGGCCTTCGCGCGCACGTTCGGCGCGGTGATGACGTCGGCGAACCTGATGCCTCCGCGCACCACGGGGCACTCGGGCTTCGCGTTCAACGCGGAGCTGTCCGTGGTGTCGCTGCCGGAGGACGTGCAGCTGCCCACGGAGAAGGAACAGCCGGGCTCCGTGCTGGTGCCGTCGCTCCACGTGCGCAAGGGCCTGCCCTTCTCGCTCGAGCTGGGCGGGCGCGTGGGCTGGATTGAGAAGAGCGGCATGGTGACGGCCACGGGCGAGCTGAAGTGGGCCGTCAACGAGGGCTTCACCTACCTGCCGGACGTGGGCCTGCGCCTGCACGTGACGAAGCTGTTCGGCGCGCACAACCTGGACCTGACCACCACGGGCCTGGACATTGGCGTGGGCAAGCAGTTCCCCCTGGGCGGCATGGTGACGCTGACGCCCTACGGTGGCCTGGACCTCAACTTCGTCAGCGCCACCACGCGCACGCTGGACTTCGACCCCAGCCGCACCGTGGCGGACACGCTGGGCAACGACTCGCGCGACGCGCTGACCAACACCGCGCCATACTCGCGGGTGAACGCGGGCGACAACCTCACCCCGCGCTTCTACGCGGGCGCGCGCTTCATTGGCGGCGTGCTGCAGCTGGGCGCGGAGCTGTCGCTCACCAACCTGGGCAGCTTCGACCAGGAGGGCGCCGGCAGCCGCGACCTGCCGTCCGTCTTCGCCTTCAACACCACGCTGGGCCTGGACTTCTAGTCAGCGCAGGGCCTGTCGCACGCGGCCCGGGCGGTTGGTGATGAGGTAGGACACCCCCAGGTCCCGCAGCTCGCGGGCGCGCTGGGGGTCGTCCACCGTCCACGCCGCCACGCTCAAGCCCGCGTCCCTCCACGCGGCCACGCGCTCCGGCGTGCACGCCTCGTGGAAGGGGTGCACCGAGTGCGAGGACACCAGCGGGCTCAGCGCGTACGCCTGCAGCGCCCAGGGCTTGTCCGGGTCGATGAGGAAGCCCCGGCGCAAGCCAGGCGCCACCGCCGCCAGCCGGAAGAGGCACAGCGGGTTGAAGCTGGACACCACCACGCGGCCCGCCAGGTCGCGGTCGCCCAGCAGCCGCGCCACGCCCGCCGCCAGGCCGCCGTCGTCGAAGCGTTCGCACTTGAGCTCGATGTTGACCAGGAAGTGCTCCGGCAGCGCGTCCAGCACCTCCTCCAGGAGCGGGATGCGCGCGGGCGCGAAGCCCAGGGGCGTGCCCACGTCCGCGCGGGAGAGCTTCCACCAGGGCGTGGTGCGCACCTCCCAGGGCTGTCCCGCCAGGCGGTCCAGGCGCTCGTCGTGACACACCACCACCTCGCCGGAGCCGCACACCCTGGCGTCCAGCTCCACGCCGTCGGCGCCCTGGCGCACGGCCTCCGCGAAGGCCTCCAGGGTGTTCTCGGGGGCGTCGGCGCTGGCACCACGGTGAGCGAGCAGGAGCATGGGCGCGCAGTGTGCGCTGGAACGGCCCCCCGGCGCAGCGTCCACGTCGGGCGGGCGTCCGGGGGTGGACGCGGGCGCGACTTGCCTCGCGGGGGGGTTTATTGCAGTGTCCGCCGCATGCTGGGCCTCGGAGAGTTCATCGTCCTCGGCTTCATCCTGCTGGTGGTCTTCTCGGCCGCCCGGATGGGGCAGTTGGGCAACGCGGTGGGCAAGTTCGTCTATTCGTTCCGCAAGGCGTCGCGCGGCGACGACCTGGTGGACGTGAAGCACCTGCCCCACTCGCGCCGGGGCCACACCGACGCGGACTTCACCGAAGGCCCCAACAAGGACCGCCGCTCCTAGAACTCCTCCCCCGTCGGGAGGACCAGCGGGCCGGGCGGGCTGCCGGGCGCTGGCGCCAGGAGCAGGCGCGCGGCCTGCTGCCGCAGCGCGGGGAGCAGCCCCGTGTCCTCCACCAGCTCGCGCAGGTCCGCGGTGGTGAGCAGCGGCACCAGCTTCGCGCCCACCTCCGGCGGCAGGTACGGGTTGAAGGCGAGCGCGCGGCGCACCTTGTGGCGCACGGACCAGCGCGGCGACTTCCAGATTTCGACGAGCGGCTCCGGACGCGCGGGCCTGCGCGCCGCGATGCGCACCACCAGGTCCTCGGTGAGGCGCGGATTGATCAGCACGTTGCGCAGCACGGCCGGGTTGCTGACGGTGGCCAGGCGCGACAGCACGTCAGGGTCGCGCGTGAGGCGGGCCTGCTGCTTCAGGTGGCCCAGCGACTGGTTGGCGGCGAGCGCGTCCGCGCGGGCGGCGGCGTCCGCGTCCAGCTCCTTGCGCGCGGGCCCCTGCGCGAAGAGGTCCGCCACCGCCTCCAGCGACTGCACGTGGGCCATGCGCCGGAGCGCGACCAGGTGGGGGATGTGCTCGGCCTCCTGATCCAGCGCGGCCAGGAAGTCCGACAGCACGCAGGTGGCGGGGGCCTGCCCGGCGCGGGAGAGCGTCAGCAGGTGGCCGATGAGCTCGTTCGTGTCGAACGGCTCACGCCGGGCCAGCTCGCGCGCGGCGGCCTTGCGGCGCACGGTGGCGCCTCCGCCCAGGGCGTGCAGGTTGCGCGCGAGCGCGCGGGCCTCCTCCAGCGTGGGCATGACCGCTCAGCCTCCCGTGCGGTCGGCGGTGGGCTCTGAGGGAACGGGCTCCAGCGTCACCTCCAGCCGGAAGCCGGAGAGGTCGGCGGGGAACTCCTGAAGCATCACCAGGAAGGGCACCTTGCCGCCCGGCGGCACCGGGAGGGCGGCGGCGTCCATGCGCTGGCGGAGCGCGGTGGCGGCCTCGCGGGTGGTGACGGCGTGGAGCTCCTCCGGCGTGGCGAGCGCGCCCGCGAGCCCTCCGCCGAGCCGCACCCGCTCGGTCGCCGTCGAACAGGCGGCGCGCACGCGCACGGCGGCGGCGGCACCGCTGCGGTTCTCCGCCTCTCCGCGCACGACGAAGAGCATGCGGCCGTCGCGCGTCTCGTAGAGGCCGTTGGACACGTCGCTCGCGATGAACGGGCGGGACGCGGGCAGCACCAGCGCGCGCAGCCGGTCCGGGGACAGCGTGGAGGGGTCCACCTTGCCGTCGCGCAGGTACACGGTGCCCAGCGCGCCCAGGGCCACCACCAGCACGGTGGCGATGGCGAGGTTGAGGACCAGCCCCGTCACCTTCCGCGCGCGGCCGGGCAGCCGGCGCTGGGGCATGCCCACGTCCTCCATCCGGGCGGACGGCTTGGCCACGGTGACGGCGGGGCCGCCGCGCATGTTGGCCAGGTCCACCACCTCGCGGCGGGGCGTGGTGATCTTGAACGGGTCGCCGTCGTCGTAGACGGGCACGTCGCCCAGCAGGGAGATGCCGCCGGGCTCGTCCGCGCCGGCCTCCGCGGGCACGTCCCCCAGGAGCGCGGCGCGGCCGGTGTCCGTGGGGGCCATCCCCTCCTCGCCGGAAGCACCCGCGCCGGAGAAGTCGAACAGGTCGCCCATCGGCTCCGGAGCCGCGCCGGAGTCCACGGGCGCGGCGGACAGGTCCGGGGCTGGAGCGGCCACGTCGATGGACGCGAACGGGTCGTCGCTCTCGAAGCCCGGCGAGGGCACCACCGGCCCCACCGCCGTGGCGCCGCTCGGGGAGGGCGCGACGGCGACGTTCGCGGCATGGCGCAGCGACCCCGCGTCCGGAGCCGCGGGGGCGTCCATGGCGAAGTCGAAGAGCGGATCCGGCGCGAGCTCCGTCGAACCCGCGGCGGCAAGGCC
>NZ_JBKGHJ010000260.1:0-11918 GCF_046520365.1 Corallococcus sp. 4LFB | reverse complement strand
GGTCCGCGCGCTTCTTGCCAGCGCCGCCGGGTCGTTGCAGCCGTCCTCGCCCGTCTCCTTGCAGTCCGCCGCCGTGCGCGCCGGCTCCGCCGCCGCCAGCTTCGCGAGCACCGGCTGCTCGCGCGCATCCCCCAGCAGCGCGATGCCCTTCACCGCGATCTCCCGCGCGTACCAGTCCCCGGTGCCCGCCGCCTTCTCCAGCGCGGGGAGCGCGTCCCGGCTGCCCACCAGCGTCAGCGCCCGCACGTACGCATCCCGCACCGTGGGATCCGGCTCACCCACGAGCCCCGAGAGCGGCTTCACCGCCTCCGCCGCGCGCATCCGCCCGAGCGCATCCGCCGCCTGCATCCGCACCAGCGCTTGAATCCGCGGATCCGAGTGCGTGAACGACAGCTGCTTCAAGAGCGACGGCACCGCGCGCTTCTCCCGCAGGTCGCCCAGCACCTGCGCGGCCTTCATCGGATAGCTGGCCGGGTTCACGCCCTGCGCCTTCGCCCACGTGAGCAGCTCCGCGTCCTTGCCCTCCAGCACCGGCAGGAGCGCGTCCGCCGCGGGCGCGCCCAGCTGGAACAGCGCGAAGCTGCTCTCCACGTAGAACGACACGCCCCTGCGCTCCTTCGTCAGCGTGCGCATCAGCGCCGGCACCGCGCGCGGGTCCCCAATCTGCCCCAGCGCCTCGATGGCCTTCTTGTTGAGGAACGGCTCCGTGGCCTCGTCCGTGGCCAGCTGGATGAGCGGCTCCACCGCGGGCTTCGCCTTCATGGCGCCCAGCACCTGGATGGCCTCGATGCGCGTGTAGTTGTCCTTGCTGCGCAAGAGGGGCACCAGCGACGGCACCGCGCGCGTGTCTCCAATGCGCCCCAGCGCGCCCACCACCGCCTTGTTCACCTGCTGCGCGGACGTGTCCGCCGCCGCGGGGTCCAGCGCCGCCGTCAGCGGCTCCAGCGACGTCGGGTGGTGCAAATCCCCCAGCGCCCGGGCCACCGCCGCCTTCACCTCCGGCCGGCGCTCCGAGGACAGCCGCGCGTGCAGGAAGGGCAGGAACTGCTCGTTGATGTTGCCCGACGTGCGCATCGACTCAATCACTCGCACCCGGTCGTCGGGCCGCTTCGCCCCCTCCAGGCTGGACTGCCAGTACTCCGGCGTCTTGGGGTCCTCCTTCTTGCAACCTCCGAGGGCGAGGCAGGACACCGCCAGGGACAGGGCGACGAATGAGCGGGACATGGGGCTCCTTTGCGTCCGAACGACAGGCTTTCGTCGGGTGTAGACCTGTCCTGACGAAGGACGCAAACCTCCCCCACCTCCTGGGGTACGCTGGTCAACGACATGGCCCCTGCTGAAGACAGTCGTAACGCGTCGCGTCCGACCATCGTGCGCCGGACGTACCTGCTCGACCGGGAGTTCCAGCTCAAATACATCCTGCTGCTCACGGGGATGGGCGCCGGGAGCATGCTGCTGTTCGGCGTGCTCGCCCACCAGGTGCAGCGCATGGCGGCCGAAGGCGGGCTGTCAGGCGAGGAGACGCTCTGGTGGCTCACCGGCGTCGCCACGGTGGGCCTGGGCATCGCGCTCGGGTTGTTCGGGCTCCTCTTCACGCACCGTGTGGCGGGCCCCGTCCACGTGATGAGCCTCTACGTCGCGGCGCTGGCGGCGGGCCGCTACCCGCGCCTGCGCCCCCTGCGGCGCAAGGACGAGCTGCGCGCCTTCTTCGCGCGCTTCAGCGAAGCGGTGGACCGCATCCGCCAGCGCGAGGCGGACGAGGCGCTCGCGCTGGAGAAGGCGCTGGACGTCCTCAAGGACGTGGCCACCACGCCGGAGTCCCGCGAGGCCCTGGCCACGCTGGAGGCGCTGCGCACGCGCAAGCGCCAGGCGGTGGACCCCTCCGCGCCGCCCGCCACGTTCAAGTCCGTGGCCTGACCCCCTCCCTTTCTCCCAAGAGACTTCCCTCACATGAGCAGCCGACCCCGCATCGTCTTCATGGGCACGCCCGAGTTCGCCGTGGCCTCGCTGGAGGCCTGCTTCGACGTGGGCGACGTCGTGGCCGTCGTCACCCAGCCGGACAAGCCCAAGGGCCGGGGCAACGCCGTCACCGCGCCGCCCGTGAAGGAGCGCGCGCTCCAGAAGGGCATCCCCGTGCTCCAGCCGCAGAAGCTGCGCACGCCCCCGTTCTCCGAGGCGCTGCGCCAGTACGCCCCCGACGTCTGCGTGGTGACGGCGTACGGGAAAATCCTGCCCAAGGACCTGCTGGCGCTGCCCGCGAAGGGCTGCGTGAACGTGCACGCCTCGCTGCTGCCGCGCTTCCGGGGCGCCGCGCCCATCCAGTGGGCCATCGCGCACGGCGACAGTGAGACGGGCGTGTCCCTGATGGTGATGGACGAGGGACTGGACACCGGCCCGGTGCTGGCGATGAAGCGGCTGCCCATCGCGCCGGACGAGACGAGCGCCACGCTGCACGCGAAGCTGTCCGCGCTGGGCGGCGACGTGCTGCGCGAGTCCCTGCCGCGCTACCTCGACGGCGAGCTGACGCCCCGGCCCCAGCCGTCCGAGGGCATGGTGCTGGCGCCCATCATCGACAAGGAGAACGGGAAGCTGGACTTCACGAAGCCCGCGGTGGAGCTGGACCGGCGCCTGCGCGCCTTCACGCCGTGGCCCGGCGCGTACACGCTCTTGGCCGGCAAGGTCTTCAAGGTGCACCGGATGCAGCCGGCGGCGGGGAAGGGTGAGCCCGGGACGGTGCTGTCCGCGGGGCCGGAGGGCATCGAGGTCGCCTGCGGCGAGGGCTCGGTCGTCTTCCTGGAGGTCCAGCCGGAGGGCAAGCGGGTGATGCGCGCGGCGGACTTCCTCTCCGGAAACAGATTGCAGCCGGGCAGTCAGCCGTTCACGTCGTGAGCGCGCCCTCGAGCGCCATGTGGAATCCTTGCGTCATGGAGTCTCACGGATGGGCATGAAGCTGCTGGTGTTGCACGGGCCGAACCTCAACCTCCTGGGGGAGCGCGAGGACGTCGCGGGGGGCCGCCTGGCGGACCTGGACGCGGCCCTGCGCGCGAAGGCGAAGGACCTGGGGCTGGAGCTGACCATCGTCCAGTCCAACCACGAGGGCGTCCTCATCGACACGCTCCACGCCGAGCGCAAGAAGGTGGAGGGCATCCTCATCAACCCGGCGGGCTACTTCACGTCCTACGCGCTGAAGGAGGCGCTGGAGGCGGTGGGGCTGCCCGCCATCGAGGTGCTGCTCAAGCCGCCCGCGCGCGAGTCCGTGGTGGCCGAGGCGTGCGCCATGCAGGTGCTGGGGCTGCACGGCTTCGACCCGTACATCCAGGCCCTGGAGACCTTCGCGAGCGGCATCTTCCACCCCGCCATCCCCGGGCCGGTGAAGACGCTGGGCCGCCGCAGGAAGGGCGCCGGGCCGGAGGACGAGGGCCCCCGCCCGAAGCCCAAGCTGGTGGGCCGCGTGCACCCGCTCAAGAAGGACGACGCGCCGGGGCCCACGCCCCTGGCCGCGCCCGCGCGCTCGCTCAGGCGCACGGCGGAGGCCGGAGGCCCGCTGAAGACGCTGGGCCGCAAGTCCACGCCCACCGTCTTGAAGGGGGAGGGCAGGACGGGCAAGACGCTGGGCCGCGCGGCGAAGGCCGGGGCCACGCCCGCGTCGGACCTGCTCACGCGGGCGCTCGTGCGCCAGAAGATCGCGGACCGGCTGGCCGGACGCTCAGTGAAGCGGAGCTGGCCACCTGGGCCCGCGCGAAGTATCAGCAGGTCCACCGTGGTGCGCCGGCGGAGAGCGGCCACCGCGAGCTGCTGGAGGACAGCCTCCAGAGCCTCACCCTGTCCCATCTGCCCGCGACGCGGCTGACGGAGACGCAACTGGTGGACCTGATGACCCGGCTGGAAGAAGGATGAACGCCCGTATCCTCGCCATCAACATCCTGTCGCGCGTGCGCGCCACGGATGCCTACCTCAACGTGGTGCTGGACACGGTGCTGTCGGAGTCGCCGCCGAAGGACCCCCGCGACGCGGCGCTCGTCACCGAGCTGACGTACGGCACCACCCGCCGTCAGCTCGCGCTGGACTACGCCATCACCCGCTTCGCGGACCGCAAGCTGGACGCGCTGGAGGACAAGGTCCTGGCCGCCCTGCGCGTGGGCGCCTACCAGCTCTTCCACACCCGCGTGCCCGCGCGCGCCGCCGTGGCCGAAACGGTCCAGGCCCTCAAGGACGTGGGGCTCGGGCGCGCGGCGGGCTTCACCAACGCCATCCTGCGCAAGCTGTCGGAGCTGCCCTCGCCGCCGCTCCCCGCCCAGACGGACCCGGTGGAGTACCTGTCCGTGCGCGAGAGCCACCCGCGCTGGCTGGTGGAGCGGTGGATCCGCCAGTTCGGCCGCGAGCGCGCGGAAGGGATGCTCGTCGCCAACAACCTCCCGCCCGCCGTCGTCGTGCGCGCGAACACCTCCAAGGTGACGCGCGACGCGCTGCTCGCGCAGCTCCGGGACGTGGGCGTGGACGCGCGCGCCACGGACGCGTCGCCCGTGGGCATCATCCTGCCCTCCGTGGGCCGCGTGGAGGACGTGTACGGCTACTCCGAAGGGCTGTGGCAGGTGCAGGACGAGGCCGCGCAGCTCGTGGGCGTCTACGGCGCCATCCCGGAGTCCGCGCGCGTGCTGGACGCGTGCGCGGCGCCGGGCGGCAAGGCCTGCCACCAGGCGGAAGGCCACGACGTCGTCGCGGTGGACCTGCACGCCAACAAGCTGCGGAAGATTGACGCGGAGGCCCAGCGGCTGGGGCTGTCCGGCCGACTGAAGGCCTACGCGCACGACGCGTCCGAGCCGTTCCCGGAGAGCTGGGGCGAGTTCCACGCGGTGGTGGTGGACGCGCCGTGCTCGGGGTTGGGCACGCTGCGCCGGCACCCGGAGCTCCGGTACCGCCGCAAGGAGGAGGACGTGGCCCGGCTGGCCACGCTCCAGCGGCGCATCCTGGAGAACTGCCAGGAGGCGGTGCCGCCCGGGGGCCTGCTCGTCTACGCCGTCTGCACGCCGGAGCCGCAGGAGGGGCAGGACCAGGTGGACATGTTCCTGCGCAGCCACCCGGAGTGGACGGCCGAGCCGCCCGTGCTGCCCGGCCTCAAGCTGCCGCTCGCCCAGGCCTGGCTGCGCACGCTGCCCGGGCCGGAGGGCTACGACGGCTTCTTCGCGGCCCGGCTGCGCAAGCTCTACTGAGCCGTCAGTCCTCGTGCGGAATCAGGGCGGCCTGCTTGAAGGCCTCCAGCACCGCGGCGGACGCGCGGTCCAGGTACTTGCCCTTGCGGATGAGCAGGCCGATGGGGCGCGACACCGGCCCCTCCGCGAAGGGCTTCGCCACCAGCGAGCTGTTCTTGATCTCCGCGTGCGCCGTGGCGAGCGGGAGGATGGCCACGCCCAGGCCCATCTCCACCGCGCGCTTGATGGTCTCCACGTTGTCCATCTCCATCACGGGATTGATGTCGATGTTCTTCTCGCGGAACAGGCGGTCCAGCGCCTTGCGCGTGGGGGCCTCCCGGTCGAAGGCGATGAAGGGCACGCCCGACAGCGCGGTGATGCTCACCTTCGCCTTGCTGGCGAACGCGTGGTTGGGCGCGCAGACCACCGCCAGCTTGTCGTCGCGGAACGGCAGGATGTCCACGCCCGCGCGCGGCTGCGGATACGCCACGATGCCAATCTCCGCCGCGCCCAGAATCACGTCGTCGTAGACCTGATCATTGCGCCGGTAGTTCAGGCGCATGTTGACCTTGGGGTGCGTCTTGAGCAGCTGCTTCTGCACCGCGTTCAGCTCGTGCAGCCCCACCGAGTAGATGGTGGACACGGTGGTCGCGCCCTGGACCTCCGTGGCCTGCTCGCGGATCTCCTGCTCCACCTCCGCGAAGCGCGCCAATATCTCCTTGCAGCCCCGGAACAGGCGCTCGCCCGCCGGCGTGGGCGTCACCTGCCGCGCGCTGCGCGAGAGCAGCTTCTGCTCATAGCGGTTCTCCAGCGCGCGGATCTGCTGGCTCACCGCGGACTGGGTCACGTGATTGAGCTGCGCCGCGCGAGAGAACGAGCCCGTCTCGACCACGTCACAGAACATCTTCAACGATTCGAGCTGCATGGGCCGTCTCCTACCCTCAAACCTAATGGCCGGGCCAGTAGTAATTAGTTGACCTACCCCGCGCGCGAAAATGACCTACAGGGACACCGCGCCCGGCTGCTTGCGCGGCGCGGCGAAATCCTCGGGCTCTCAAGCGCTGGGATCATCAGGTTCCGGGGGGCGCGGGCGGGTGAGGGCGAAGAGGGCCGCGCCCAGGGCGACGAGCGCACCGCCGGAGAGCGTCTGCACGCGGCCCAGGTCGCGGTCCGTCTCCCGGGTGAGCTGGCATTCCTGCGCGGACAGGCCGGTGCAGTCCGCGGGGACGAACACGGCCTTCACGCCCAGGCCCAGCAGCCCCAGGCCGCCCAGCAGCAGGCCCGCCACCCCGCCGAGCGCCGCGGCGCGCAGGACGGAGGCACCCCGGGGCGTGGGCAGGGAGGTCATGACCCGGAGGCGTAGCACCGTCCCGGTCCGGAAGGGACAGGGGAGGGTGTCCCGGGCGTATGCTTCCGGACCATGCGAATCCTGTATGGGGTCGTCGGCGAAGGGATGGGCCACGCCACGCGCTCACGCGTGCTGCTGGAGGCGCTGACGAAGGAGCACGAGGTCCACATCGTGGTGTCCGGCCGGGCGCAGCACTACCTGGCCCAGCGCTTCCAGAACGTGCACGGCATCTGGGGGCTCACCATCGCCTACGAAGGCAACTCGGTGAAGAAGTGGCAGACGGTGCTGCAGAACCTGCAGGGCGCCGTGAAGGGCTGGCCGCAGAACGTGCGCCAGTACTTCGACCTGGTGGAGGGCTTCAAGCCGGACGTGGTGGTGAGCGACTTCGAGACGTTCAGCTACCTGTTCGCGAAGAACCACCGGTTGCCCGTCATCAGCGTGGACAACATGCAGATCATCAACCGCTGTCAGCACGACCCGGCGCTGCTCGCGGGCCACGAGGAGAGCTTCGAGGCCTCGCGCGCCATCGTGAAGGCGAAGCTGCCCGGGGCCTTCCACTACCTCACCACGACGTTCTTCTACCCGCCGGTGCGCAAGCGCCGCACCACGCTGGCGCCGTCCATCCTCCGGCCGGAGATCCTGGCGGCGAAGCCGGAGGCCGGTGAGCACCTGCTCGTGTACCAGACGGCGACGACGAACACGCACCTGCCGGAAATCCTCAAGCAGTCCGGCGTGCCGTGCCGCGTGTATGGCCTGCGCCGCGACCTGAAGGAGGACCTGGTGGACGGCAACCTCACCTACCGGCCCTTCAGCGAGGCGGGCTTCATCGACGACCTGCGCACCGCGCGCGCGGTGGTGGCGGGCGGCGGCTTCACGCTGATGAGCGAGGCCGTCTACCTGCACAAGCCGCTGCTCAGCATCCCCGTGGGAGGCCAGTTCGAGCAGGTGCTCAACGCCCTGTATCTGGAGCGGCTGGGCTACGGGATGTATGTGAAGGAATTGGGCCTGGACGCGCTCAAGACGTTCCTGGCCCGCGTGCCCGCCTGCGCGGAGGCCCTCAAGGGCTACGAGCAGGACGGGAACGTGAAGATGCTCGGCGCGCTCAACGACCAGCTGGCGCAGGCGTACGAGCACCGCGGCCACTGGCGCATGGAGCTGGCGGAGATGGACGGCAAGGCCTGAGGACCGCCGTCCACCGCGCTTCACCGAGCCTTCGGGGTGTCCCTGGCGGTCAGTGCAGGGACACCTCGTTCTCGTTGTTGCGCTCCGCCGCGCGGCGGCTCATCTCCGTCAACCAGGAGCGGGTGAGGGGCGTCTCGCTCTGACTGCCCTTGTAGCGCTCCGGGGTGCTGTCCTGGGGCAGCAGCCGGTTGACGGCGTCCAGCACGGCCGTGGTGAGGTTGGGCGCCAGGGCGCGGCCCACCGCCGCGAGCTTCGCGGGCATGCCCACCAGCGCCTCCGCGTCACCCCGGCGGCACGCCTCGATGATTTTTCGCGCCACGCGCTCGGCGCTCATCGACACGACCGCCATGGAGTTGCTCACGTGGAACCACGCGTACTCCTTCTCGTGGTCGCCCTTGAAGTTCGCGTTGCGCGGGCTGCCCGTGCGGATGAGGGACGGGCACGCCGTCGTCACGCGGATGCCGTCCTGGGCCAGCTCCACGCGCAGCCCGTCCGACAGGCCCACCAGCGCGAACTTGCTGGCGGAGTACGGCACCAGGTGCGGGATGCTCAGCTTGCCGCCCATGGAGGACACGTTGACGATGCGGCCCTCGCCGCGCGCCTTCATCGCCGGCACCACCGCGAGCGTCGTGTACAGCGGGCCCCACAGGTGGATGTCCACCGCCTCCTCGAAGTCCTCCAGCGCCATGGACTCCAGCGGGCCCACCATGATGACGCCCGCGTTGTTGATGAGCACGTCCACCGCGCCCCACTTCTCATGGACGGCGCCCACCATCGCGTCCACCTGCACCTGGTCGCGCACGTCGCAGCGCAGGGAGAGCACCTCCCCGCCCAGGCGCTCCAGGTCCGCGTGGGCCCGCTGGAGCGACTCGACGTCACGCCCGCAGATGGCCACGCGCGCGCCCTCCTTCAGCAGCATGCGCGCCATCACCAGCCCCAGGCCCCGGGAGCCGCCGGTGATGAGCACCGTCTTGTCCTTGAAGCTGAAGCGCGACCGGAGCGCGCGCGTCAGCCCCACGGCGGCCCCCACCCCGGCGGCGAGCGCGCCCAGGGAGAAGCCCTTTCGCTCGGTGTGTCGTCGGTCAGCCATGGTTGCGACTCTCCAGGGAAGGGGTGTGGGGCCGGGCGCTAGGGATTGGAGGCCGCGACCTGGTCTTCCTGCTCGCGGGACACCTCGCCGTGCAGCGCGGGCGGCTCCTGGCCGGGCAGCTTCTTGAGCTCCGCGCGCATGCGGCGCAGGGCGTCCTTGCCGCCAATGCGGTTCTTCAGCCTTCCATCCGTGCCGAAGAGGAGGAAGGCGGGGTGCTTGTCCACGCCGTAGGCCCTGGCCATGGAGCCGTCATCCATGGCGATGGGGTAGCGCAGGCCGTGCTCGCGCGCGAAGCCCTCCACCTTGTTGGTGTCCCGCAGCTCCGTCTCGGAGTGGGTGACGTCCACGCCAATGACCTTCAGGCCCTTGGGCCCGTAGTCGACGATCCACTGGTTCACGGCCTCGAACTGCGCGGCGCAGTCCGCGCAGTCCATGGTCCAGAAGTGCAGGAGGACGGGCAGTCCATCCAGCTCCGAGACGTGGACGGGGGCGTTCACCCACCCTCCATCCGGGTCCAGGAGCGTGAGCGGGATTTTCGTCGAGGCCATGCGGGCTCCCTATGGGAAGTGGAAAGCGCTTCAACGGGACGTGACTCAAGCTATGCATGCACCACCGGCTGCTCCCGGCGGCGCGCCCGTCCGCTCGCCTGTCCGGCAAGGTGTGGTGGCCCGCTCCACCCCCCGGTGGGCAGGCAGGCGGCATGGAGGACGTGATGCACATCCCCGACTTCGACCTGGAGCGGTACTTCGCGCGCTGGGAGTTCGCCGCGCCCTACCTGCTGTGCGCCTCCGACGTGGAGGGCTGGCGCATGGCGGACCTGCTGGCGCTCGCGTCGCCGGAGGACCGCGCCCGCTGGGACGGGTTGACGCTGGGCTACACGGAGACGGCCGGCCTGCCCGCGCTGCGCCAGGCCATCGCCGGGCTGTACCCGGGCCTGTCCTCCGAGGACGTCCTCACCTTCGCGGGCGCGCAGGAGGCCCTGTTCGTCACGATGAACGTCCTGCTGGGCCCCGGCACGCACGCCGTCGTCACCTGGCCGGGCTACCAGTCGCTGTACGAGGTGGGGCGCGCCACCGGCGCGGACGTGACGCTGCTGGGCTTGCGCGAGGCCGACGGCTGGGCGCTGGACCTGGACGCGCTCACCGCGGCGCTGCGCCCCGACACGCGCCTGGTCGTCGTGAACTTCCCGCACAACCCCACGGGCTCGCTGCCGGACCGCGCCACCTTCCAGAAGCTGTGCGCGCTGTGCGAATCCCGCGGCATCCACCTCTTCTCCGACGAGGTGTACCGCCTGCTGGAGTACGACGCGAACGACACGCTGCCGCCCGCCGCGTCGTGCTTCCCGAAGGGCGTGAGCCTGGGCGTGATGTCCAAGGCGTTCGGCCTGGCGGGGCTGCGCGTGGGCTGGCTCGCGACCCGCGACGTGGCGCTGCTGGCGCGCTGCCGCGCCTTCAAGGACTACACCTCGCTCTGCAACAGCGCCCCCAGCGAGCTCTTGTCCCTCATCGCCCTGCGCGCCCGCGAGCGCGTGCTGGAGCGCAGCCGCGGCCTGCTCACCGCGAACCTCGCGCTGCTGGATGCCTTCTTCGCGCGCCACGCGGACACCTTCCACTGGGTGCGTCCGCGCGCCGGCAGCGTGGCCTTCCCCCGTCTGCTGCGAAACATTCCGGTGGCTCGTTTCACTGAGTCACTGATTACCCGCGAGGGTGTCTTGCTGTTGCCGGGCGACGTGTATGGCTTTCCCGGCAATCACTTCCGGTTGGGGTTGGGACGCGCCAACCTGCCGGAAGCACTGGAGCGGCTGGAACGCTTCGTACGAGAGGACGGTCTGGACGCGCTGGCGTGACGTCAACGGCCAGCGCGCCGCGTCAGGATTTCCACTGACGACTGGACTTTCGGCTTATCGCGTTCGTCTGAAACAGCCCCTAGAGTGGTTGTCCCCTCGCCCGGCCTGGGGCCGTGCGGAAGCCCTCTCATCCCCCCGAGAGGCCAGGAGACACCCCGATGAAGATGCTGATTGGCGCGGCCGCGACCGCCGCGACGCTGTTGGTGGGTACCGAGGCCGCCGCGACGAACTACACGCTGTGGATCCACGGCCGGAACGGAAACACGACACAGGCGGGCAACTACGCGGACTTCAGCTACTGGGGGCCGTCCTCGGCCTCGGCGGGCGTGAACAAGAAGGCGGTCAACTGGAACGGCACGCAGCGCGTGGGCGCGGAGAACTACCGGATCCGCAACGCGCTGGACTGCTTCTGCACGGGCACGAACTGGTGCTACATCGCCACGCACAGCGCCGGTGACCTGCAGATCGGCTACGCGCTGTCGCTGTACGGCGGGAGCGCGCGGCAGAAGAAGAACGCCACGCCCAACGCCAACGGCGAGTGCGGCAACACGGACGGCTCCTCGCAGACGGGCTGGAACATCAAGTGGGTGGACGTGGCGTCCGGCGCGGGCGGCGGCAGCGAGCTGGCGGACCACGGTGACTGGGCGGTGAGCGAGCCCCTGGTGAGCGACCTGGTCACCACCACGGCGCGCGCCATGTACAACCACAACACCACGCGCAACGTGTGGTTCTACATGTTCGCCGGCGCCAAGGGCACGCTGTACTCCGGCATCCTCCCGGGCCAGGACGACGAGGCGGTGGCCTACCACTCCTCGGGCGGTGTGTCCGGCAGCGGCAACGGGTCCTACTGCAACCGGGGCGACTGGTTCTGCGGCGGCACGCTCAACACGGGCACGGCGGCGTGCAGCGACGGCCGGGCGAAGTGGAGCTTCCACACCGTGTCCCTGCGCGATGACGGCGAGTCCTACAACCACTACGCCAACGGCAACTGGGGCGGCATCGTCTCCAAGGTGCGCGAGGACGTCGCCACGTACGCGTACTAGGCTGACGGCTTCCCCCGCCCCCTCCGGCGAAGTCCGCTCATGACACGCGACGACGGTCCCGTCTCTTCCGCCTCCCGGCTGCGCCACGGCCGGTGGTTGCTTGCCCTCGTGCCCCTGGTGCTCGTGGGCGTGGCGTTCTTCTGGTGGCAGGGAAGCGAAGGGGCCGAAGCGCCGGAGGGCGCACCCGGGCCCGCGCCCGCCCCGGTGTCCGACCCCGTGA
>NZ_JBKGHJ010000025.1:0-35796 GCF_046520365.1 Corallococcus sp. 4LFB | reverse complement strand
GTCCTCCGGGGGCCGCGTGGCCACGACCGCGGGCGGCGTCACCGTCTGGGTGCCACCGCGCACCAGCACCACCGCCGCGCCACCCACCACCAGCGCCGCGCCGCCCACGACCAGGGGCAGCCACGCGCGACGCTTCGGAGGCTCCGGCGCCAGGGCCGCGGTGTTGCGCGTCTTCTCCGGCCCCACGCGCGTGGGCGGGCGGGACGGCGGGCCCACCAGCTTCGACGCGCGCGACGAGGCCTGTCCCCGCGCCCCCGACGTGGGCATCCCATCCCGCGAGGAGTTGGACTGCGCGTCCAGGTCCACGTCCTCGGCCAGCTGGTCCAGCTTCGTCGGGTCTGCTTCCGTGGCGATGCGGTCCGCGTACAGCTCCCGCAGGTACGCGGCCAGGTGCGCGCTGCTGGACGGCAGGCGCAGGTTGAGCGCCCAGTCCTCCAGCGCCAGCCGGAACGCGGCGCAGTCCGGATAGCGGCCCTCCGGCGCGGGCGCGAGCGCCTTGAGCACGATTTCGTCCAGGCCCGGCGGCAGCTTCGGGTTCAGCTGCGACGGCGGCGGCACCTGGCAGTCCCGCACCAGCCGCAGCGTCATCAGGTCCGTGTCGCCCTTGAAGAGGCGCTTGCCCGTGAGCAGCTCCCACATCACGACGCCCAGCGCGAACTGGTCGCTCCGGCCGTCCACCGCCATCCCGTTGGCCTGCTCCGGCGACATGTACGGGTACTTGCCCTTGAGCACGCCCGTCGCCGTCTGCTGCCCGCTGGTGGCCGCCTTCGCCACGCCGAAGTCGATGACCTTCACCCCGCCGTCGAACCCGACGAGCACGTTCTGCGGCGACACGTCCCGGTGCACCAGCTTCAGCGGCTGGCCGTGCCCGTCCCGCGCGCCGTGCGCGTAGGACAGCCCCGCCGCCGCGTCCGCGATGATGCGCACCACCAGCCCCACCGGCAGCGGGCGCTCCTGCTTGCGCGCGAAGCGGTCCAACCGGCGCACGTCCTCGCCCTGCACGTACTCCATGGCCAGGCAGTGCCGGCCCTCAATCTCCGTGAGGTCCAGGATGGTGATGAGGTTCGGGTGGGAGAGCCGCGCCACCAGCCGCGCCTCGTCCAGGAACATCTCCAGGAACTCTTCGTCCTCGGCGAGGTGCGGGAGGATGAGCTTGAGGACGACCAGCCGCTCGAAGCCCGTCCCGTGCTCCCGGGCGAGGAACACCTGTCCCATTCCGCCCGACGCGATTTTTCGAAGCAGCTCGTATTTCCCGAAACCGACCGCCATGGGTGTCCGGGAGGATACCGCGCTTTCTCAGCGGGCGGGAAACAGCTGACTTCCAAAAAGACAGAGGCTCTGTCCAGCAGGGAGGGGCCCGCCTCCCTACCCGTGGAGGAGGCAGGCAGGCTACTGAGGCCTACGCCTTCATCTTGTAGCCGGAGCGCAGCACCGCGTACGTGACGCCCGTCGCGACCGCGGCGGTGAGGGCGAGGATGGCGCCGCCCACGAGCGGTGAGAACAGGCCGCTGCCGAGCATGCCGTAGCGCAGCCCCTCCACCATGTAGACCATGGGGTTGAAGAGGCTGATGTGGTTCCACGGCGAGGGCAGCTCGCGCACCGAGTAGAAGACGCCGCCCAGGAACGTGAGCGGCAGCATCACGAAGGTGGGGAAGAAGTTGATCTGCTCGAACTTCTCCGCCCACACGGCGGCGAGCATGCCCAGCACGCTGAACACGTAGCTGGACAGCAGCAGGAAGTAGAGCGTCGCCAGCGGGTGCTCCAGGCTGAAGCCGGAGAACACCGCCGCCACCATCCACGTGAGCAGGCCCACCACCAGGCCGCGCACCATGGCGCCGCCAATGAAGCCCACCATCAGCTCCCCGGGCCCCAGCGGCGCCACCAGCAGGTCCACCACCGTGCCCTGAATCTTGGTGATGAACAGCGACGAGGAGCTGTTGAGGAACGCGTTGTTGGCGATGCCCAGGAACACCAGGCCCGGCACGATGAAGTGCAGGTACGGGTGGCCCTCCACCTCGTGGACGCGGCCGGAAATCGAGTAGCCGAAGACGATGAAGTACAGCGTGGTGCTGATGAGGGGCGACAGGACGGTCTGGCCCGGCACGCGCATGAAGCGCCGGACCTCCTTCGCGAACAGCGTCTGCATCCCGAGGACGTTCATGGGGTGTTTTTCGAGGAGGCGGGGGTTCAGGCGGCCTGCGAGGGGCGGCCGCGGAGGATTTCGATGAGCACGTCTTCCAGGCGCGACCGCCGCGTCTCCACCTCGGAGATGGGCAGCCCGTCGGCGTAGAGCGAGCGGAGCAGTTCACCGGACGGGGCGCAGTTGTCGCGCTCCACGTAGGTGAGCGTGCGGCCGTCGGCGGAGAGGCCCGCGGCGAAGCGCACGCCCGCGGCGGGCATGGCGGCCTGCGGTTCGGAGAAGGTGACGACCAGGCGCTTCTCCCCGAAGCGGCGCAGCAGCGCGGACTTGTCCTCCGTCATGAGCAGGCGGCCCTCGTTGATGATGCCCACGCGGTCCGCCAGCTCCTCCGCCTCCTCCAGGTAGTGCGTGGTGAGGACGATGGTGGTGCCCTCGCTGGCGATCTTCTTCACGTACGTCCACAGGTCGCGCCGCAGCTCCACGTCCACGCCCGCGGTGGGCTCGTCCAGGAACACCAGCTTCGGCTTGTGCACCAGCGCCTTGGCGATGAGCAGCCGGCGCTTCATGCCGCCGGACAGCGCGCGCGTGAGCGAGTCCTTCTTGGCCTGGAGGTTGAGCGCGGTGAGGACCTCGTCGATGCGCGCGTCGTCGCGGGGCTGGCCGTAGTAGCCCTGCTGGATGCGCAGGGACTCCGCGACGGAGAAGAACGGGTCGAAGTTGATCTCCTGCGGCACCAGGCCCACCTGGTAGCGGGGCCCGGTGGGGTCCTGGTCCAGGTCCTTGCCGAAGACCTTCATGGTGCCGGCGGACTTCTTCACCAGGCCGCACACGCTGCCGATGAGGGTCGTCTTGCCGGCGCCGTTGGGGCCCAGCAGGGCGAAGATTTCGCCGGGGCGGATGGTGAGGTCCACCGCGTGCAGGGCGGTGAACTTGCCGTAGGCCTTGGAGAGGCCCTTCAGCTCCAGGGCAGGGGTCGTGGGCTCGGACATGGGGCGCTTCCTCTAACACCTTCGAAATGGGTTCGCAGGTCAGCGAGCAGGCGTTTTCGCACCTGGACGCGTGACGCGCCCCGTCCAACCGGCCACGGGCCCGGTGCAGGCGCCTTGAGCCGGATGGGGCTCCCTGCTATCCGCTGGCACCGCTTACGTTTCAGCGAATCCCGAGGAGGCCGCCATGGCCCAGAATTTCATCTTCACGATGCAGGACCTGCGCAAGGTCAAGAACGGCAAGGACATCCTCAAGGGCATCTACCTGTCCTTCTTCCCGGGCGCGAAGATTGGCGTGATTGGCCCCAACGGCTCCGGCAAGTCCACGCTCCTGCGCATCATGGCGGGGGTGGACACGGAGTTCTTCGGCATCGCGAAGCCGGACCCCACGGTGAAGGTGGGCTACCTGGCGCAGGAGCCGCAGCTGGACACGACCCTGGACGTGAAGGGGAACGTGGAGCTGGGCCTGAAGGAGATCCGCCAGGCGTTGGACCGCTTCAACGAGGTCAGCGCGAAGTTCGGGGAGCCCCTGGACGACGCGCAGATGGAGAAGCTGCTCGCCGAGCAGGGCAAGCTGCAGGACTTCATCGACTCCACGAACGGCTGGGAGCTGGACCGCACGCTGGACATGGCGATGGACGCCCTGCGGCTGCCGCCGGGTGACGCGGACGTGACGAAGCTGTCCGGCGGTGAGAAGCGCCGCGTGGCGCTCTGCCGCATCCTGCTGGAGAAGCCGGACCTGCTCTTGCTGGACGAGCCCACCAACCACCTGGACGCGGAGAGCGTCGCGTGGCTGGAGCAGGCGCTGAAGGCGTACACGGGGACCATCGTGTGCATCACGCACGACCGGTACTTCCTGGACAACGTGGCGGAGTGGATCCTGGAGCTGGACCGCGGCGAGGGGGTGCCCTGGAAGGGGAACTACTCCAGCTGGCTGGACCAGAAGCAGAAGCGGCTGGAGCTGGAGGAGAAGTCGGAGAGCCACCGCCAGAAGACGCTCAAGCGCGAGCTGGAGTGGGTGCGCGCATCTCCGAAGGCGCGTCAGGCGAAGAGCAAGGCGCGCATCGCCGCGTACGAGGAGCTGTTCAACCAGTCGCAGCAGAAGCGCGAGCCGACGGGCGAGGTGATGATTCCGCCAGGGCCGCCGCTGGGTGGCCTGGTGGTGGAGGCGAAGGGGCTGCGCAAGGCGTACGGCGACCGGCTGCTCATCGACGAGCTGAACTTCAAGCTGCCGCCGGGCGGCATCGTGGGCGTGATTGGCCCGAACGGCGCGGGCAAGACGACGCTGTTCCGGATGATGACGGGCACGGAGAAGCCGGACGCGGGCGAGCTGCGGGTTGGCGAGACGGTGGTGATGGCCTACGTGGACCAGAGCCGCGACTCGCTGAACGGTGAGCAGACGGTGTTCCAGGAGGTGAGCGGTGGGTTGGACCTCATCGACCTGGGCAAGGCGGGCACGGTGCCCAGCCGCGCGTACCTGTCGGGCTTCGCGTTCAAGGGCACGGATCAGCAGAAGCGGGTGAAGGACCTGTCTGGCGGCGAGCGCAACCGGCTGCACCTGGCGAAGATGCTCAAGAGCGGCGGCAACCTGTTGCTGCTCGACGAGCCCACGAACGACCTGGACGTGGAGACGCTGCGGAGCCTGGAGGATGCGCTCCTGAGCTTCGCGGGCTGCGCGGTGGTCATCAGCCACGACCGCTGGTTCCTGGACCGCATCGTCACGCACATCCTGGCGTTCGAGGGTGACAGCAAGGCGTTCTTCTTCGAGGGCAACTTCGAGGACTACGAGGCGGACAAGAAGAAGCGCCTGGGCCCGGACGCGCTGGAGCCGCACCGGATCCGGTACCGCCCGCTGCAGAAGAACTGAGGCTGCGGCGTCGCGCCCGGGGAGGCAGGCATGGCTCGCTGGGCGCTGACGGTTCCGCTGGACTCGCGGTCACCGACGCCGCGCTTCGTGCAGATCGCGCGGGCGCTGGCGGAGGACGTGCGGCGCGGGCGGCTGCGTCCCGGGGAGCCGCTTCCCGGGAGCCGCGCGCTCGCGGTGTCGCTGGGCGTGCACCGCAACACCGTGCTCGCGGCGTATCAGGAGCTGGAGGCCCAGGGGTGGATCGTCACCACTCCGGGGCTGGGCACCTTCGTCGCGGAGACGGCTCCGGAGGACGCGTCCGCTGAGCCTTCCGTGCAGGCGGCTCCGGACGTGGGCTTCGAGATGCCGCCCGCCGTGGAGACCCGTGCACTGCCTCGTGGGCCTGCGGCGCCTCGCGGGATGTTGTCGTTGCTGACCGGCAGCCCGGATGTGCGGCTGCTGCCTTCGGAGTTGCTCGCGCGAGCGTACCGGCGTGCGCTGAAGCGCGGAGGACAGCGGCTGCTCGACTATGCCGGGCCCCTGGGCCATGCCGGGCTGCGTGAGGCCTTGGCCGGGATGCTGGCTTCGCTTCGCGGCATGGCTGTCACAGCCGATACGCTGCTCATCACCCGGGGCAGTCAGGGCGCGCTGGACCTCGCGGCGCGCACGCTGCTGCGTCCTGGTGACACCGTGGCCGTGGAGTCCCCGGGCTACCTTCCCGCGTGGGATGCCTTCCGGCTTACCGGCGCGAACGTCGTCCCCGTTCCCGTGGACCCAGAGGGCCTTCGCGTGGACGTGCTGGAGCAACTGGGCCCGGTGCGCGCCGTCTACCTCACGCCGCATCACCAGTATCCGACCACCGTCACGCTCTCCGCTGAACGCCGGCAGCGGCTTCTCGCGTGGGCCCGGGCCTCGCGCGTCGCACTTATCGAGGATGACTACGACCACGAGTTCCACTTCGACGGTCCTCCCGTGCTGCCGCTCGCGAGCCAGGACCGCGACGGACTCGTGCTCTACGTGGGTACGCTGTCCAAGGTGCTCGCGCCGGGCTTGCGGCTGGGGTTCCTCGCCGCGCCTGCTCCTTTCATCAGCCGCGCGGCCTCCGTGCGCGCCGCCGTGGACCGGCAGGGCGATGGCGTCACCGAGGCCGCTGTCGCCGAGATGCTCGAGGAGGGCGAGGTCCAGCGCCACGTTCGTAAGATGCGCTCCGTGTACCGCTCCCGCCGCGATGCACTTGTGGATGCGCTGCACTCGTCGTTGAGCTCCGCGCTCGATTTCACCGTGCCTGCGGGCGGCATGACCCTGTGGGCCCACTGCGCTCCTGGCGTGGACGCCGCCCTCTGGGCCGAACGAGGCCTGGGCGAGGGGGTCGGCTTCATGCACGGCGGCCAGTACAGCTTTGACTGCACACCCCTGAACGCGCTGCGACTGTGCTTCACCTCGCTTCAAGAGGACGAGCTGCTCGAAGCCGTGCGCCGCATGGCCCGCGCGCTTCCCCGGTAGGTGAACGCCGACCCCTGAAGGACTCTGCCCGGCCGCCCGCCCTTCGGATGCCGGGCCAGCGACGTCCGTGATGCGGGATGGGGAGTCCCGCTTCTTGGCGATGGGACCTGCTCAGTGCTCGGAACGGGGCGTACCGAGGCTCTGGCCCATGTCTTGCTGAAGACCTTCCGTGTTCCCAGTGGCACCGGGAGGGCTCCTGTACCGACCCCTATCGCGAACCGGTTGAGCCCTACTCGTTCAAAGCGAAAGCAAATCATGACACGGAAACCATGCATCCGCATGAATGGGCGGAGCCCTGGCCTGTATTGCGCCTTGCTGCCCACCGTCATGTTCCTGATGGCGGCTCTCACCTCCTCGAGCGGCTTCGCTGCCAATCCGGCGGAACCGTTGCCGGAGCAGATCAGTGGCTGCCCGGACTGCGTGCCGACAGAGTGTCAGCCGGAGGTTTGCGACGGCATCGACAATGATTGCGATGGAATCATCGACGAGGGGGTTCAGCGCACCCTCTACCGGGACGCTGACAGGGACGGCTATGGCGCCGGCGCTGCCACGCAAAGGTGTCTCGGTCCTGGCTGGGTAACCAACAACCTCGACTGCAACGACTCCAACGTGGCTGTCTGGCAGTTCGGGAGGTTCTACCGGGACGCGGACGGGGACGGCTATGGGGCGCCGAACAACTGGGTCGACATCTGCGGGCGCCCCGCCGGTTACGTGACAGACGCGACCGACTGCAATGACAACAGTTCGGCCGTCAAGCCGGGCGCCCTCAAGCAATGCGGTGTGGGCGCTTGCTCGGCATCCGTCCAGGCGTGCGTCAACGGCGTGGAGCAGACCTGCACGCCGAGCACTCCCAGCCAGGAGGTGTGCGACCGCGTTGACAACAACTGCAACGGCCAGGTGGACGACCTTCCTCCCATCACCTGCGGCACCGGAGCATGTTTCCGCAGTGTCCCGGCATGCACCAACCTCTGCGAACTGGTGGATACCCGGGACGGAAAGCCACCCAAGGAGGTGTGCGAGTGGGCCGGAAACACCTGTTTCGAAGGCACGCCGAGCACCGAAACCTGCAACAACGTGGATGACAACTGCAATGGCTCGGTCGACGAAGGCGTCAAGCTGACCTACTACCGGGATGGCGACGGCGATGGCGATGGCGCGGGTCCTTCGATTGGCAGTGCCTGCAGTGTCCCCGCAGGAGCTTCTCTCAACAACCAGGACTGCAACGACTCGAACGCACAGGTGAAGCCCGGAGCCGTGAAGAAGTGTGGGGTGGGGACCTGCGAGGCCAGCGTTCAGGCATGCGTCAACGGCGTGGAGCAGGCCTGCATCCCCAAGCCTCCCCAGGCGGAGACCTGCGACCGCAAGGACAACGACTGCAACGGGGTGGTGGATGATGTCCCGCCCATCACCTGTGGCCTGGGTATCTGCATGCGCTCGGCGCCGGCCTGTGGCGAGCAGTGCGAAACCGTGGAGGTGGAGGATGGCAAGCCGCCCAAGGTTGTCTGCGAGTGGGGCAATTACGGACTGTGTACCCCAGGCCCTGAGTCCAAGGAATTATGCGCCAATGGTCTAGACGACGACTGCAACGGCTACGCGGACGACGCGAGTGATCCGAAAGATTGGATCACCTTCTACCCAGACCAGGATCATGACGGCTCCGGGGTGAGCTGGGGCTCGGTCCTGACGTGCCAACAGCCGCCGAACACCACCCGGGTCGCTGGTGATTGTGACGACACCCGCAGCGACATCAGGCCAAGCGTCGCCGAAACCTGCGACGGCATCGACAACAACTGCTCCGGCGAAGTGGACGAGTCCAGCGTCTGCGAGCAGTCCGTCTGCCAATAGCCCCCTCATCAATTCCAGACCGTCCCCACCCCTGCCGTGACTCCGGCACGGGGACGGTGTTCTCCATCCCAGCCCAGACATTTTATATGAGCCACTCCTCACGTCCTCCAGAGCGCCGCAAGCGGCTCGCGGCCAGACTCACGCTGTTCTTCTACGGTGCCCAGCTCCTCGGGGGCTGTCTTCCCGCGCCGACCTCCTCGGAAGACACTGACGGCTTGGCCAAGTCACGCTCGCGAGTCACGTCGGCGAGCACTCCCTTCGAGCTGGGGCCGGACACCATCCTCAACACGGGGACCGACGGCACGAACGCGCCGGGCATCACCCCCTTCGTGGCGGATATGACGCAGAATGGCTCCGCTTCCGTGACAGTGCCCCTCTGGGTTCCGGCGGGGCGCGCTGGCATCCAGCCTTCGCTGTCCATCGTCTATGACAGCCAGGGAAGCGACGGGCTCCTGGGCCCGGGCTTCAACCTGTCCGGACTGTCACAGATCAGCCTGTGCCCGAACTCCTTCGCGCGAGACGGGAAGACCGTCGCCATCGACTTCTCCCCGGACATGGAACTGCACGTGAAGGACCGCTACACCCGGGCGTACTGCCTGGATGGCGTCCGGCTCGTTCCGTCCGAGAACGATCCGCGCTCCTTCAAGACCGAGCATGACAGCTACGCCTCCATCCGAATCCCCGCGGACTCGGATCCCCAGGAGCCGACGACCTTCGAGGTCCGGGGACGCGACGGACTCATCCGGACCTACGGGAAGACGTTGTCGCGTGAAGACGCCCTCATCCAGGGCGTCTACGAAAAGCTGGACGAGGGGCCGGATGGCACCATCCAGGTGAAGGAGAGCAGGACGGTCAAGCTCGCCTGGGCGCTCGCGGCCGTGGAAGACCATCCCGGCAATCGGATGGACGTGTTCTACGACCAGGCGCCCTTGGGCGCCGAGTCCGGGGCCTGGCATCGGCCTGACCGGATTGTCTACACGCAGTTTCACAACGATTCCGGAACCCTCGAGCCCGGCACGCGTGAGGTCAAGTTCAACTACGGGCCGAGGACGGATGTCTTCAAGGGATACCTGGCCGGCGTGAGGGTCGGCAGGGATTTCCGTCTCACGGGCATCGACATGAAGGGACCCGGGATCGCCACCGGTTCGAGTTCTCCGCCCACCGTGGTGCTGCGCTCCTACAACCTGACCTACTACCCGAGCACGACGAGCAACCGGAGCCTGCTGACGGAGCTTCGGGAGTGCGATGGGAAGAACGTGTGCAAGGCGCCAGTGCGCTTCGACTGGGAGCAGGGCTCCTGGGAATTTGAGTACCCGCCGGCCCAGAACGTCAGCGACGCGGCCCAGGGCGTGGGCGTGCATGCCTTCGGGCTGGGCGCGGGCCGCCAGGGCCTCGCGTACTTCGTGAAGTCCGAGAAGGTGTTCGAGGAAGACACCGAAATAGGGGACCAGGTCGGCATGACGACGGACCTCACGTTTCAGGTCTGGCAAGACACGATGCGCCTGCTGCAGTTCCCGGACGCCGCATCACCCACGCTGCAGGTCTCCGAGAGAACGGGTCGGGCTCTTTGGTATCCTTATTTCAATATCAAGAACACGAATTGGTTCGACGACTTCCTGGCTATCTTCGGAGACAATGACCCGGGAGACTTCTGCGGAAACCGCGCTCAGCGCAATCTCTTCCCTTTGGTGGCGGATTGGAAAGGCGAGGGTGTTTCCACGGTCACCTCGCTGTCGTGTTGGTGGGACGTGCCAGAGGCTAAAGACTATTACGCGCCCATGTATGGCCATGGCCGTGTGGGAGATGAGGGATTCCTGGTTGTCGGCTCCGAGCCAAACTTCCAGTACTGGCTCGATGTCGACGGTGACGGCCGCAACGATCGCGTGTGGATGGGACAACATGAAATCGATCTGACGGGGGATGCCGATTCAATGGTCCCGGCCAAGCGCCGCGTGGTCGTCGAGCCGGCGTCCGGTAAGGAGACCAAGGAGTCCCCCACCGGCTTCTTCCAGTCGTCTCGGTTCGGTCTGCGCGCAGTGGACCTGGATGGGAGCGGGAAGATGAGCCTGTTGGGCGTGGGCCCCAATGGGAACACCTTCCTGGAGGGACTCGCCTAACACGAGGTGGAGCGCGGGAGCATTGGTCTGCCTCCGGCGATGGACGTGTTCAAGACCACCATCCGCAAGCCTCCGGCGCTTCCCCTGTGGATGCCCGCCACTTATGCATCGACTTTCGACTTCGTGGATGTCAATGGCGATGGGCTCGCGGATGCGGTGATGCTGGGCCTGAGGAGTCTTTCCGATACGACCCCTCGGCTCACGGTGCAGCTCAACACTGGGGCGGGGTTCACTGAAGCCCGCGAGCTTCCCTTGCCTGGAAATACCGGCACGAGCCTGCTGGCGGCCAAGACGGAGCATGGAGACTTCGACGGAGATGGCCGTGTGGACTTCGCCATCTTCAAGGAGGGGGAACCGGTTCGGCTTCTGCTCGCAGGGACGCAAGGAAACTTCGGCACCCTGTCGACTCTGTCGGCATCGCCGGTGTCCAGTGGTGACAATGCGGAATGGGCCCAGGTCATTGACGTCAACAACGATGGGTTGCTCGATTTCACCTGGCGCCAGGGGAACTCGCTGAAGGTCGCGCGGCGCACCAAGGCCATTGATGTGCTCAAGCGGGTGCACGGCAACACACAGGTCATGAATTATCAGCTTTATTCGGGCCTGAACTATTCGTTCGAGTACGCTCCGCTCTCTCAATCGAATCCCCACGGCAACGTCACGCCCAGCGAGCCGTTCTACACGACGGAGGCGGTGAATCGCCCCTCCAGGCCCTGGCTGCGATTGGCTCCCGTGTCGATGCGCGTGGTTTCCCGGATGTCGCTCAACTCCAATGATCAGCAGCAGCGGAGCTGGCGCTATCTCTATCGGGACGGGCGCTCCGATACGCAGGGGCTGGGGTGGCTTGGCTTTGGCGAGCGGATCATTGTGGATGAGCTGACGGGGGCTCGGACGACGACGGCCTATGATAATACTTCCTTCGTGGGAGAGCCGGTCGGAAACCAGTATAACTCGACCATTGTCTATCCCAGGAAGGCGGTGGCTCCCCAGGCGCATCTTCCGCTCAAGGAGACCGTCGAGGTGCCCCTGGATGGGGGGGCGAAGCAGCAGACGCAGCGGACGTGGAGCTACAGCTGGAATCCGGCGACGTATGCACCGACCTACCAGCAGCACGCCAGCCGGGTCGTGGAGACGGTGAAGGAGATCAAGGGCGGCACCGTCACGGTGGTTTCTGAAACAGAGACCCTCACGGAGCTTGATGCGTACGGCACGCCCGTCAAGAGCACCCAGCTTGTCCACGGCGCCAACAAGACCGAACAGGTGCAGCAGGTCACCACCGTGGGCGCCCTCGGTTTCGATCCGGAGATGTGGAGGCCCCAGGGCACCTGGTCCGTGACCAGCTCCTGGACGTCTTGCGCCAGGTCTCCGGCGGTCGGCTGCCTGGGCGGGGCGGACGCGGCCAACGTGCGGACGCAGACGTTCACGTTCGACGGCCGGGGACAGGTTGAGAGCGTTGAACTGGAGCCTTCGCGCAGCGGCGAGGGCAGCCTGCCGCCGGAGACCTCCGAGACCTATCTCAAGACGACCTTCCTGCGGGATCCCCGGGGGCTGGTCTACAGCGTCGAGCGCGAGGGTGGCGGCGTCAAGCGCGTGGAGTCGGTCACGTATGACGACGTCGACCAGACGCAGGTGGTCTCCTCCACCGATGCTGAAGGGGCGACCTGGAAGTACTTGTTCCATCTGGGTTTGGGAGTGCTCGCGCAGACCGAGGACCCCAACCATGTGCACACGCGCTTCCAGTACGACGGCTTTGGCCGCCCGCGCGTGGTGACCCCGCTCTACCGTGGGCCTTCTGTCGCGCCAGGTGACCAGTCCATCGTCCGGACGTTCTACGAGCGCGACGGGGCCCTTTTGCAGCAGCGCACGCAGGTGGCGACGGGGGCGGGGACGCTGACGGAAACCATCACCCGGTTCGACGCGATGGGCCGGCCGGTTTCGAGCCAGGGGCCACGGTTTGACGGTGAGACGGTGGTCTCCAGCGTCAAATACGATGCGCTCGGACGCGTTGAGAAGCTGGAGGCTCCGCGTACCAGCACTGAGAGCCCGACCTGGGAATCCTACGAGTACGACGCCCTGAATCGTGTCACTGCGCGCCGCGTGGGGGACGGTATGTCCCCAACAGGGACGCTCGTCGAGCACCTCGAGTACTCGGTTCCGACCGCCTATACCACCCAGACGTCCGTGACGGATGCCCTGGAGTTGGTGAAGAAGAGGGTCTTCGACTACCGGGGCCTGATGGTGGCGGCGACCGAGGCCGCGGGGACACCCAAGGCAGCGACCATGGTGTACGGCTATGGCCCCTTTGGCCGGCTGGAGACCACGGACGACCCTCAGGGCAACCGCAGCCTGAACGTCTACGACGTCCAGGGACGGCTCGAGCGGTCGGTGGATCCGGGATCCGGGACGCGCACCTACCGGTACAACGCCTTCGGTGAGGTGAAGCGTGATGCGGACGGCCTGGATGGAATGCCGGGGTTGCTCATCACCACGTACGAGCGGGACCGGCTTGGGCGTGTCCTGAGCGCGAAGAACAACCAGGAGGAACTGGCGTACGAGTACGACCAGGGGATGGGCTCGATGCGGCGCCTGACGAAGGCGACCCGTACGGTTCTGACCGTCCCGGCCGAAGTCGTCACCACGCATCACTTCTACGACGAATTCGGTCGCGAGACGGACACCCAGCAAGACGTAGCGGGTGACTCGCTCGTGGTGAGCCGACAGTTCGATGATTTCGGCCGGCCAAGCCGGCTCACCTATCCCGTCATGCTCAACGGGCAGCCGGTGTCTCTCAGCTACGCCTACAACGCGCGTGGCGCGCTCTCGGGCATCTATCGGACGGGCGCCTTCTTCATGTCCTACTGGTCGGCGCTCGAGCGGGACAGCGCCGGACGTCTGAAGAAGACGCGGTACGGGAACGGCGTCGAACGGGAGTCGCGCTACGACAGCCGGGGGCGTCTACGTTTCCTGGAGGCGAAGCGCGGTGGCGTCAATGTCCAGCGGCTCGCCTACGAGTACACGGCCAATGACAACCTGGCAGCGCGACATGACCTGATGGTGGGGGTGACGGAGAAGTTCTCCTACGATGTGCTCGACCGGCTGGAGTGGTGGCGGGTGTTGCAGAACTGCCAGCGCTTGGAGACCCAGTTCCAGTACGACGGCCTTGGCAACCTGCTCAGCCGTTCGCCAGTCACGGGCTGGGAGCCGTCCGCCCTGCTGAACTACAACGGAGGCACGAGCGGTGGGCCTCACGCCGTCAAGCAGGCTCAGCTCGGAAGTGACGCGTTCACCTATGAGTACGACCACCGGGGCAACCAGCTCGCGTCTCGGGATGCGACGGGTGCTCTCGTCCGGACGGTCGAATACAACGCGTTCGACCTGCCGAAGACCCTCACCGCCGAAGGCAGGACGGTTGCCTTTGGTTACGACGCGTCGGGAGCTCGTGTTCGGAAGAAGAGCGCTCAGGAGGACGTGCTCTATGTGGGGGGCCTCTACCAGCGCCGCACGCAGGGCCTGACGACGACGCACGTCCTCAGCATCCCCAGCCCCGAGGGTGTCATTGGAGAGCTGTCCTGGGACGAGGGGGCAAGCACGGAAAACGTGCGCTACTTCCTCAACGACCGTCAGGGCAGCCAGGACACGGTCACCGACGCTTCCGGCGCGGTGGTGGAGCGCATCAAGTACGACCCCTTGGGCGCGCGTCGCAACGCCAGCAACCTGGCGCAGGCTTCCAGCAGCTTCCATTTGGGCGCACGGAAGGGTTACACGGGGCATGAGCACGACGATGACCTGGGGCTCATCAACATGCGCGGGCGCATCTACGACCCGCGACTGATGAAGTTCCTCAGTGTGGATCCGGTCGTCGCGGATCCGGGCTCGGTCCAGGCATACAACGCGTACTCCTACGTCCTGAACAACCCGACCCGCTACACCGACCCCAGCGGCTTCATCCCCTACGGTGGGACGCTGGTGAGCCGGTGGGATGGGGGCTGGGGCGGCTCCACGCCGATGCAGAGTCCGGCGATGAGCCTGGTGGAGCGCTACATGGCCGCTCCGGGGCCCGCGCTCTTCCTACCCAGCGTGGACTTCCGGGTGCCCAGTGTGGCGGCCCTGGATGACGCGAAGGTGGTGCCGACGGGGCACTACACGAATGACGTGGGCCAGAGCTCCGCGCCCTACCGGTCCAGTGTGACGTCCGTGCTGACGACGGCCTCCAAGGCGTTGGCTTTCCCTGGATCGGACAACTTTGCCTGCAATCTGTTCGTTGTATGCGCTGGCATGAACGGCCTCAGGGTGCAGGTGGACACCATGCTCAATGCCTCGGAGGCCTATGACCACTACGCGCCCGTCAGCAAGTTTGCTGCGGTCAGCTTTGCCGCCAACGAGTTCATTCCGTTCGTGACCGCCGGAGAAAGCGTCAAAAAAGCGCAATCTTCATGCACCGCTGGCGGCATTGGGCAGTGCAGTTTGGGAGTCGCCAAGGCTGGTGCCCATACATTGTTGGCCGGTGCGGCAATCTATGGGATGGTAACCAGCGCTGCCAGCGGTGTTTCGCGAGGAGCATCGCTGGTCTCGAAGGGAGCCGCAAAGGCGGGAGTCAACTGGAAGAGCGTCAAGACGTTTCAGCATGCGTTCAAAAAGCATGGTGCGGGCGCGAAGAACACCCGCAGCCTCACAGATACGGCTCGCGGAACCGGCACGCCCCAAGGACAGTGGCTCGATAATGAGGTCGCTGCGGAGTTGTTGCATAGCCACAGGGCTGGGCTTGAGGGGCCCGCTTCGATTCGCATCCCCGAAGGACTCGGACAGGTGATCATGCCCGATGGGTCTATAGTGGGTGCGACGCGAGCAACCATGGTCCCTGGTCCCAACGGGTTCGTCACCGCCTATCCCATTCCCTAGATATTTATGATCGTTTTGAAACAGGCATCCATCGTCAAGCTGACTGCTGCTCTTGCTCTTCCAGCCAGTGGCCAAGAACAGGACTGGGAAATTGAACTGGCGGATCCCGCGCGTATAGGTGAGTTTCTGACGGCATATCGGTCTTTGTCTTTGAGCCCAGACGACAAGGTCGCGCTCATGGCGTTGATGCTTGCTTCAGTCGATCGCAGACTTGATTCTGGGCTTGGCATGCCGAGTGAGTGGAGTCAGATCGCCAATTTGCTCGGTGCTGAGCAAGACCTCCATCGTGAATCGCTTGAGTACTGGATGTGCGAGGGAGATGATGAGCCAGATGCTTGGTTTCACCTGACTCCCCTGGTTCGGGCCTTGGGGTAGTGGCGCGCCAGATCGCGCACCACCTGCGCGAAGTCCGCGGCCTTGCGGCAGTGCGTCGCTTCGCGAAGTGGCGCCCGGTCGACTACGAGTGACTTGTGCTCACCCGAAACGCAACGAACTGGAGGGATTCACGGAAGAGCGTTTGCTCATCCGTGCAGTGGTCAGGCTCTTGACGCCTGAAGAGGGAGGCTCCCAAGGACCGCTGGGAAAAGAGTTCAGGCCATCCTGGAACATTGGAAGCCGAGCTGACGATGGCCAGATGACATTGGATGGGGGGCTTGTCACATTGGATGGCACAGGACCGCTGGTGCCGGGACAAGAGAAGGAGGCCGTCATCGAGCCGTTTCTGTCCGAGCCTTGGTTGCACGTAGCTCAGGGGATGGAAATCCCGATGCATGCTGGGGCTCGAGTCATCGGTTCTGCTCAAGTCTTGGAGATTGTGCGGATTGACTCGTGACGGACCGCCATGGACCTTCCACCTTACGTCGTGATCAGGCTGGCCCTGCTCTCGCGTGCCAGGGCATCAGGTGCAAGTGATGAGCAACATCGTTCTGGAGTTCCCTCCTGGTTTCGAGGACTACGCTTGGGAGGTCGAGGCCAAAGGCTGGCTCCCCGGAGTTGTCGCGGTGATTCAGGGGCGTCGGTACACGCTCACCGTGTACGACCCGGCTCGCTTGACCCAGGATGTTGACGATGCGCTGAAGGGCGGCAGGGTGTTTCTTGAGCGCAATCTCGTAGTCGTCGCTTCCGTCACGCGGGAGCGCATCGCGTCTGCCATCCAGGAAATCGTTCAGACAGGCAGGGTCGGCGACCTTCGGCCCGACCCGGCGTAGATCGATGGGCGTGGCTGGCGGCGGCTACCTCAGGCCCGCTCGCCCCAGCGCTTCTTGAACGTGTCCCTCCGCGCGGCCCACCAGTCGCGCCACTCCTTCACCGCGGCCTCCCTCTCTTCCCGCGGACCCGCGGGCTGGAAGTGGAGTCAGGTGGACGTCGCGTCCCTCAGGCACATCTCCGCCAGGAACCGGGTGCGGACGTCGTCGCTCTCCAGCAGGTCGATGAGCTCCGGGATGGTGTGCCTTCCCATCGCCTCCCTCGCCTGTGTGAACCCCTTGGAATCCTCCGCCATGGCGCGAGTGTTCCCAGGCCAGGCCCCCGGCGCGAGCCCCGCTGGTGGACACTGTTTCCCACCGGGCTTCTAGGGCGCTGGCGGGGCCGGTATGGTCCATCCCCAGCGGAGGACTCGCCCGCCAGGAGCCATGAACTTCGTCTTCATCTCCCCCCACTTCCCCTCCCAGTACTTCCACTTCGCCGCCGCGCTGCGCGAGCGCGGGGTGTCCGTGCTGGGCATCGGTGACGCGCCCTACGAGTCCCTGCGCCCGGAGCTGCGCGAGTCCCTGCGCGAATACTTCTTCGTGCCCAGCCTCACCGACTACGACGCCCTCCTGCGCGCCACCGGCTACCTCACCTGGCGCCACGGCCGCATGGACCGCATCGAGTCCCTCAACGAGTCCTGGCTCGAAATCGAAGCCCGCCTGCGCGAGGACTTCCACGTCCCCGGCCTCCTGCCCGCGGACATCCTCAAGCTGCGCTCCAAGTCCGGCATGGCGGAGGTCTTCCACGCGTCCGGCGTCCCGCACCCGGACCTGCTGCGCGTGCGCGACGCGGACCAGGTGAAGGCCTTCGCCGCGCGCGTGGGCTACCCGCTGGTGCTCAAGCCCGACGTGGGCGTGGGCGCCGCCCACACGTTCAAGGTCACCAGCGACGCGGAGGTGGACGCCGCGCTCGCCCACCCGCTGCCCACGTCCTACGTGGCCCAGCCCTTCGTGCGCGGCACCATCGTCACCTACGACGGCATCGTGGACCGCCACGGCGTCATCGTCTTCAACCTCAGCCACGAATACAGCGACGGCGGCATGGAGACCGTCACCGAACGGCGCGACATCTCCTTCTGGAGCCTCCAGCACATCCCCGCCGCGCTCGACGTGCTGGGCCGCCAGGTCGTCGCCGCGTTCGGCCTGCGCGAGCGCTGGTTCCACCTGGAGTTCTTCCGCCTGCCGGATGGCCGCTTCGTCGTGCTGGAGGCCAACCTGCGCCCGCCCGGCGGCTTCATGACGGACATGATGAACTACACGTGCGACATCGACGTGTACCGGCTCTATGCCCGCGTGGTGACGGGCGACCCGGTGGCGGACTTCCAGTACACGCCGCGCCACCACGTCTGTCATAGCGCCCGCCGTCACGGCCGCCGCTACAAGCACTCCCACGCGCAGATCGTCGAGCGGCTGGGCAAGTCGCTGCTCGTGCACCGCGAGCTGCCGCCCATCTACCACTCGCTCCTGGGCGAGGAGATGTACCTCACGCGCCACGCGGACCGCGAAGCGATGCAGGACGCGGTGCGCTTCATCCAGGAGACCTGAGCGTCAGGGCTCCGGCGTCCAGGTGAGCGCGTACGTGGAGCTGTCCCCGTCGTCGTGCACCTTCGTCACGCGAGGCGCCTTCGCGCCGCCCGCGGCCAGCAGCCCCTCGAGGAGGGCCTCCACGTAGCCCGGCGAGCCGAGGCTCGAATTGAGGTGCAGCTCGAAGTGCGTGGGGCCCCGCTCCGTGAGCGTCGCCTCCGTGTAGTTGTCCGTGCCGCGCAGGACCTCCGGCAGCCGCCGCACCATGCGCCGGGGCCCCAGCACGCGCATCACGCCCATCACCGCGCGCCCCAGGAGCGTGGACCCGTAGCCCTCCACGTGCGCCCGGGCGAGCCGGGCGAAGCCCTCCGCCCGGGGCACGTCCGGGTAGACCTCCTCGACGACGATGTCCAGGCACCGCGTCCAGAGCGGCACGGGGTAGAGCGGCAGGAGCGGCCGGTCCAGGTCCACACCCGCCCGGCGCAGCCGTTCCCGCAGGTGGGGGGACACCTGGCCCTTCAGGCCGTGCTGGAGCAGGCCCTCCACGACCTGCACGTAGACCTGCCGCTGTTCGGGCGGCACCGACCGGGGCCGGCGCGTCACGGGCGGGAACTCACCCGAGCAGCCACTGCATGGCACCCGGCAGCCGGCGCTGCCAGTCCTTCTCGTGGTGCTCGCCGCCGGGCTCCAGCACGAGCGACACCTCGTGGTCGCCGTAGCCCAGGCCCTTGAGGTGGTGGAAGAAGTCGCGCGTGCCCCGGCCGTAGTCCAGGGGGATGCCGCCCGCGTGGACGAACTCGGTGTCGCCCGCGTCCAGGTAGATGCGCGTCCAGCGCTGGCTGTGCTCGCGCCACGCGTCGAACAGGCGGCCCTGGCTCCACATCACCGTGGGCGACAGCGCGCCGATGCGCCCGAACACTCGCGGGAACCTCCACCCCAGGTACAGCGAGATGAGGCCGCCCAGCGACGAGCCCATGGCGCCGGTCCACTCGCTGCCCTGGCGCGTGCGGTACGTCCGGTCGATGTATGGCTTCAGCTCCTCCACGAGGAAGCGCCCGTAGGCCTCGCCGCGCGCGGAGACGCCGTTGCGCGGCTCGTCCCATGGCGAGTACTCCTGGAAGCGGCCGGGGCCGGAGTCCACCGCGACGATGAGCCACGGCTCCATCCGTCCCGCGCTCACGCTCTCCTCCGCGACGCGGTTGGCGCACCACGTGTCGAAGACGGCGGACTCCGGATGCGCGAAGACGTTCTGCCCGTCGTGCATGTAGAGCACCGGGAAGCGGTGGTCCCGCCAGGCGTCGTAGGTGTCCGGCGTGTAGATGCGGACGGTGCGGTTGAAACCCTCCTGGGGAGAGGGGAAGTGGCGAAGGATGTGGACGTGGCCCATGCGCTGTTCTTGGGGCCGGACGCGACCAGCCCTCGCGAGGATGTGGCCGCAGCATAGCCGCACCGCCCGACGCCCACGTGCAAGGGATTGGACCGCCGTCCCTTGCCTGGACGCCGAGTCCGGGGATGGGATGGACGCTTCGTCAGGACTTCGCTGTAGGGAAGAGTGGTCCCGCTCGTGCAGAGGGCCCGCCGCGTGCGTTCCGTCCTCGCTGCCGTGTGGCTGTTCCTGCTGGGTCTGCCCTTCGTGTCGCTCGCGGCCTCGTATGAGGTTGAGCCCGAGGACAGTGGCGAGCAGGCGCTGTTCGCGCTGAGGGAGGACGGCGCCATCACGGCGCAGACGCTGTCGGCGCTGCTGGTGCTGCGGCGCTCGGGCGTGGATCCGTCGCAGGCGTCGCGCGCGGGGCTCTATGCGTTGCCGGGGCTGACGTACGCGCGCGTGGATGGGCTCGTGGCGTCCGGAGGGTTGACGGCGGAGGAGCGGCGCCGGCTGGCGCCCTTCCTCGTGTCCTCGAATCCGGAGCGGGTGTCTGGCGATGCGCGGCTGCTGACGGCGTTCGCCGCGTCGGATCCGGTGCTTCCTCCGCTGGCGCTCCAGGTGCGGGTGGCGGGGCCGGAGGGCTGGCGCGTGGGGCTGCTCACGTCGCTGACCCGGCGGCGGCTGGGCGCGGTGCACCGGGATGCGAGCCGGCGGAGGCTGGTGGCGGAGGCGCCCGGTGTATCGCTGGCCGTGCCCAAGTTCCACGGTCAGTGGACAGGCGAGCGGGCTTCCGTGCTGGTGGGCTCGTACCGGCTGGGCTTCGGTCAACGGCTGACGCTGGACACCACGGGGCTGCCCACGCCGGAGGGCTTCCTCCCCGACGACGCCGTGCGCGTGCCGGGCGGCGTGGAGCGCTGGTGCTTCCTGGGCGAGGGGGCCTGCGCGCCCGAGGAGCGAGGCGCGGACGTGACGCCGGACTTCCAGTGGGACGAAGGCTTCCGGGGCGTGGTGGGCACGGTGCGGGGCGCGGTGGGGACGTCCTCGGAGGTGTCCGTGACAGGCTTTGGTTCGTATCAGTCCCGGTCGCTGCTCTCGCATGCCCTGCTGGAGAGGACGTCCTGCGAGGGCGCTGCCTGCAAGGCTCCAGCGGTGTGGCTTTCGGGAAGGGACGCACGGGTGGTGTCGCGCACGCTGCCCGGCGTGTTCCACGAGTGGGCGGGTGGTGGCCACGCGGCGATGGCGTGGACCTCTCGGTCGCAGCTGGGCGTGACGGCCTGGGGCGCGAGGCCGGTGTGGAGCGTGGAGGGCGCGGTGCTCGATTTCCGCTCCACGGCGGGCTACCCGGCGGGCGGCGCTTTCGGCGCGGTGGGCGTCGATGGCGCGTGGGGTCTGGGCCCCGTGGACCTCTTCGTGGAGGCGGCGCGCACGTTCGATGCGGCGCCGGGCGGAGGCGGCGGCTTTGGCGTGCTCCAGCGCACGGTGGTGGCGGGCACGTCGAAGGAGCTGGAGCTGTCGCTGCGTGCCTACGGGCGTGGCTTCGCCAATCCCTACATGGGAGCCACGTCCGGGCCGGATGAGCTGGAGGGCTCACGGGCGCGGAACGAGGTGGGCGCGCGCGTCCGCTACCTGCACCGGTTGGAGGGCGCGCTGCGGCTGCGTGGGGAGGTGGATGCGTGGACGCTGCCTTCCGACGGCGCGGCGGTGGGCACTGCCGGCACGGTGAACCTGCGGGCCTCGGCCCGGGCGGACTGGCGGGCGCATGCGCTGTTCCAGCCGTCGCTGTGGGGCGAGTACCGGGACAAGGACGTCGGCGTGGCGGGGGACTGCTTCGACGGTTCGGGGGAGGAGCCCTGTTCAGGGTCGCTCTTGCGTGTGACGGCCCGGGTGAAGGCGGAGCTTCACGACGCCGTGTCCGTGGCCGCGCAGTACGCGCATGCGCGCGTGGATGAGCCGGTGAACCACGGCGTGCGGCAGGACGCGCATGCGGTGGTGGAAACCCAGGTGCGCCCTTGTGAAGCCGTGAGGCTGCGGGGCCGCGCCGTGTGGAAGGACGAGGACCTGGCGACGCGCAACCGGCTGGAGCAGTCCTTCCGGGCCACGCTCGATGCGAGCTGGACGGCGGCCGACGCCGTGACGACGCGGGCCCGGTACGCATGGGTCGTCGACTTGAAGGACGCGCGAGGTGCCCGGACGCCGCCGGATGCGCCCCGGCACCTGTTCGCGCTGGAAGTGGAGACGCGGTTCTGAAGGGAGCGGAGTGTGGCGGCTTGGGCAGTGCGGGGATGGGGTGTGAGGCTGGGCTTGGGATGGGTGCTGGGATGGATGGGGGCGTGCGGGCTGCCACGTGGGAGGAGGAGCCGCAGGCCTGTGAAGCGCTGTTGCCGGGGGACCTCGTCATCACCGAGTACCTCAACGACCCCGCGGGCGCGGACACGGGCAAGGAGTACGTGGAGCTCCACAACCCCACCCGCGAGACCGTGGACCTGCTGGGCGTGACGCTCTTCACCGCGCGCGACGAGGCGGCACAGGAGCGGGTCTACACGTTCACCACGGGCCTGCCGGTGGATGCAGGGACCTTCTTCGTGCTGGGCGACGTGCGCGAGGGGGCGCTGCCCGAGCATGTCGACAGGACCTACGGGGAGGCGCTCGGCGCGCTGGGGAACAGCACGGGACTGCTGGGCCTGCGGTGCGGGACGCGCGTGCTCGACACGGTGGTGCTCGGCGCGCCAGCGAAGTCGGGCGCGGCCCGGACCTATGACGGCCGGCTCGTGCCTGATGCGGAGGGGAATGACGACCTGTCGCGCTGGTGCGATGCGCCGGAGTCCGCACCGGGCGGGACGCGGGGCAGTCCAGGAAGCGCGAACGCGCCGTGTCCCGCGCTGGCGGACGGCGGAGTGCCTTCCGGCGTCACGACGTGCCTGCCGCCGGGAGCGGTGTTGCCCCGGGAGGTTCAACCCCCGCGTCCAGGAGCGCTGATCATCACCGAGGTGATGGCCAACCCGCGAGGCGACGACACGGTGGGCGAGTGGCTGGAGGTCCGCGCCACCGTGCCCGTGGACCTCAATGGACTGACGGTGGGGACGGACACCTCCGGCACACGTCTGGAGTCGGAGCGCTGCCTGTCCCTCGCCGCCGGAGAGTCCGCGCTGCTCGCGCGCAGGAAGGAGCCGGAGGTGAACGGCGGCCTGCCGGAGCCCCTGGCCACGTTCTCCGTGGACCTGCGCAACGCGGGCGGTGTGGTCGCCGTGCGCGCGGGAGGCGTGCTCATCGACAGCGCGCTGTATGGCCCGGCCCAGGATGGCGTGGCCACCCAGGTGTCCGCGCCGCTCACCGCCGACGCGAAGGGCAACGACGCCGCCGCGTCCTGGTGCGCGGCCACGGAAGCCTACGGTGACAAGGGCAACCTGGGCACACCGGGGCGGACCAACCGCACCTGCACGGACGCGGGAGCCACGCAGGCAGGCTGCATCGACAGGACGACGGGACAGCCCCGCGCGCTCCGCGCTCCCTCCGTGGGCTCGCTGGTGCTCACCGAGTTCATGGCGGATCCCGCTGCCGTCCCGGATGCGCTGGGGGAATGGGTGGAGGTGCTCGCGCTGCGCGAGGTGGACCTCAACGGGGTGACGCTCGCCAACGAGGCGGGCAGCTCCCTCCTGGAGTCCCCGCTGTGCCTTTCGATGAAGGCCGGCGGCTTCGCGGTCCTCGCGCGCGGCGACGACGCTTCGCTCAATGGTGGGTTGCCCGCCGTGCTCGGCACGTTCGGGTTCGGCCTGGGCAACGCCGCGGGGACCCATGTGCTCAAGCTGTCAGCGCAGGGGACCGTCCTGGACTCGGTGGCCTTCACGAACGCCGCGAGCCCCGGGGTGTCGTCGCAGCTGGATTCGCGTGTGCGGGATGCCACCGGCAACGACGCGGCCGGAGCCTTCTGTCCCACGCCCGCCGGCGCGACGTACGGCGTGGGCGACCGGGGCACCCCGGGCCGGGAGAACCGGACGTGCGCGCCATGAGGACGCGAGGCCTGGGATGGCTGCTGTGGCTCACCGTCCTCTGCGCCTGTGGCGGCGGGGAAGGGGAGTGCGGACCGGCCACGGGCGTGGTGACGAAGGTCATCGACGGGGACACCGTGGTGCTCCAGGACGGCGAGCGGGTCCGCTACCTGCTGGCCGACACCCCGGAGACGACCCGGGGCCACGACGACTGCTTCGGCGAGGAGGCCACGGCGTTCAACCGCTCGCTCGTGGAGGGCCGCACGGTGCGGCTGCGGGACGCGGAGGCGTGCACGGACCGCTTCGGACGGCGGCTCGCCTACGTGTCCGTGGACGGCCAGGACGTGAACGCGCTGCTCGTCCAGCGGGGCTACGCGTGCACGCTGTTCGTCCCGCCGGCCGGAGCCTCCCGGCGCGGCGAGTTCGAGGCCCTGGAGCTGGAGGCCCGGCGTGCCCGCCGGGGCCTGTGGGGCCGCTGCCCGGCGCCGTGTCCCAGGGGCCGGCGCCCGCCAGCGTCCACGCTACGGCAGCGTGTCCGTCACCGCCTGGGCCAGCTCCGGGTCCAGCGGCCAGCGCGACGTGGTGAGGTCCCGCGTGCCGTCCGTGAGCTTCGCCCCGAAGGCGTCCCCCACGAACAGCCGCACCTTGCGCACCTTCTCCCGCAGCGCGTCGCCCACTTCGGGCGTCGTGGCCTGCCTGCCCAGCACCTCGCCGGTGCGCTCGACGAGCCATGCCAGGGGCTGGATGTTGGCTTCCGGCTCCAGCTCCGTGGCCTGCCCCCGGATGCCGTGCTCCGCGAATGCCCTGACCTGCCGCCTCCCGTGGGCCTGGGCGCCAGGCTCCCCCAGGTCCCCGGCGGGCCCAGCGGTTCGCAAGGGCCCGCCAGGGCCGCCTGCCACCCCCCGGGGTTCCATCCCAGAGGTGGGCAACCCACCCCTCCTCCTCCCGCAGGCCCCATCCATCCCACGGCGCGCGATGCCCATCTTCTCTCCACTCCGGCTACGTCCAGGGAGCAGGGGCACGGTGACACTCACTCTTCCGACAGCAGGCGGCCTGCCTTGTCCGACCGGTGTCTCCGGGGCGCCGGCATGAACCCTGTCGCGTCCACGACGGACTCGCTCGCGGACCTCGTGGCGGGGCGGCGCGAGGACATCCTCCGGCGCTGGCGCGCCCGGCTGGAGCCATCCCCGCCGGGCATGGCCGAGGAGCTCCAGGAGCGGCTGCAGGGGATGCTCAAGCTGGTGGACGCGCTCGTGCTCGTCCTCCGCCAGGGGACCGTGGAGGCGTGGACCCAGGGGGCGTTCTGGTCCCATGCCCGGGAGATTGGACTGCGGCGCTTCCGGTCCGGCGCTCGCGTGGACACGCTGGTGCAGGAGTACGGCCTGCTGCGCGAGATCATCCTGGAGGTGCTGGATGCGTCCCAACAGCCGCTCCGCACGGACGAGCTGCGCATGCTCTGGCGCGCGCTGGACCGGAGCCTGACGGAGGCAGTGGCCCACTACGTCCAGCAACACGAGCAGGCGCTGCGCTCCCGGGAGCTGCGGCTGCAGGAGATCCTCGACCACGCTCCGGCCGCCATCTACGCGAAGGACGCGCTCGGGCGGTACCTCTTCATCAACCGCCCCTTCGAGGCCATCTCCGGCCACGAGCGCGCGTCGGTGCTGGGGCGCTCGGACTTCGAGCTGTTCGCCCAGGAGACGGCGGAGCGCTTCCGGCTCAACGACCGCCGGGTGCTGGCGGCGAGGGCGCCGCTGGTGTTCGACGAGGAGGTGCTCCAGCCCGACGGGCCGCACCTCTACCACACGATGAAGTTCCCCCTGCCCAGCGTCGCGGAGGGTGAGCCGTGGGCCCTCTGTGGCGTGTCCACGGACATCACCGCCACGCGCACGCTGCGCCAGGAGCGCGACGAGGCCCGCGAGCAGCTCCAGCGCGTGCTCACCCAGCTGCCGTCGTGCTGTGGGCCTTCGACACGCAGGGCGTGTTCACGCTCTTCGAGGGCGAGGGCGTGCCGTCCACGGCCATGCCCTCCCAGGTGATGCGCGGGCGCTCCGTCTTCGAGGTCTTCCGGGACCGGCGGGACGTGCTGGAGGTCATCCTGCGCGCGCTGGCCGGCGAGCGGCTGTCCACGGAGCTGTACCTCATGGGCGTGTGGTTCGAGGTCCGCCTCCTGCCGGTGTTCGACCCGGGAGGGCGCGTGGTCAGCGTGTCGGGCGTGTCGCTGGACATCACCGAGCGGCGCCGGGCGGAGCAGGAGCTGCGCGCGTCGGAGACACGCTACCGGCTGGCCACCCAGGCCACCCGCGACATCATCTGGGACTGGGACCTGGTGACGGGCGAAATCCACTGGAGCGACATGGCCCCGCGCCTCCTCCGGTTGGACATGTCCCGGGGGCCGCCCATCATGGACATGGCCTGGTGGACGGGCAGCCTGCACCCCGACGAACGCGAGCGGGTGACGCGGGGGCTGCAGCAGGCGCTCGACAGCCCGGAGGGCCACTGGCAGGCCGAGTACCGGCTCAGGCGGGGCGACGGGACCTGGGCCTTCGTCGAGGACCGGGGCCGCGTGGTGAAGGACCTCCAGGGCCGCCCGGTGCGCATGGTGGGCGCCATGCAGGACGTCACCGGCCGGCACGAGGCCGAGGCGGAGGCGAGGCGCCGCGCGGAGTTCGAGCAGCTGCTCATCGGCATCGTGGGCCACGACCTGCGCAACCCCATCTCCGCCATCACCATGGCGGCCACCACGCTGACGAAGCGCGAGGACGCCGACCCGCGCGACCAGAAGGCCGTGACCCGCATCCTCTCCAGCGCCGAGCGCGCGCACCGCATGCTGCGCGACGTGCTGGACTTCACCCAGGCCCGGCTGGGCGGCGGCATCCCCATGGCCCCGCGCGACGTGGACCTCCTGGACCTGGTGCGCCAGGTGATGGACGAGGTGCAGCAGGCCCACCCGGACCGGCGCCTGGAGGTGGACGGACGGGGGGACACCCGGCTGTGGTGCGACCCGGACCGGCTGGCGCAGGTCATCACCAACCTGGTGAACAACGCACTCGCCTATGGCGACGCCTTCTGCCCGGTGCGCGTGCGGCTGCGCGGCCAGCCGGGGACGGTGACGCTCGCGGTGAAGAACCAGGGGCACCCGATTCCGCAGGCTTTGATGCCCCACCTCTTCGAGCCCCTCAAGCGCGCGGAGGCCCGCGAGGGCTCCCGCGCCGCCCACGGGCTGGGGCTGGGGCTGTTCATCGTGAAGCACATCGTGGACGCGCACGGCGGCCGGCTGCGCGTGCGCTCCAACCTCCAGGACGGCACGACCTTCCTCGTCCACCTGCCGCGCCAGCCGCCCCCCCGGGGCTGAGGCGGCGCCTCCGGGGCGCGCTTGCCCTGGAGGGACGGCCCGGGTAGCAAAGGGGCTCCCCAAGGGGCTCCGGCGGCGGGCGGGCCCTGTCCCTTGCGCAAGGAGAGCGACGCCATGAACAGGAAGTGGATCCTCGGGGTGGGGCTGGCTGCCGGCGGGCTGCTCCTGGTGGGCGGAGGGCTGGTCGCGACGGGCTACTGGGCGTCCGGCCAGATGGGCGGCGACGGCATGGAGGTGCTGGCGCAGACCCAGGCCCGGGCCCAGCGGACCGCGGACCTCAACGCCCGCTACCCCTTCCAGCCGCCCCCCGCGGGCAAGGTGCTGAAGCTGGAGGAGGCGCGGCTGGAGACCTACCTCGCGGTGCGCGAGGCGACCCTGCCCGCCTACCAGGCGCTGGAGCAGGAGTCGCTCGAGTTCATGCGGACGCACGGCGAGGCGCTCAACCGCGGGGGCCGGCGCGCGATGCTCCAGGCCGCTGGCGCCTCCATGCGGATGATGGGCAAGGCCCAGGCCGTGCTCCTCCAGAACCTGGAAGCGCGGCGCATGTCGCCCCAGGAGTTCCGCCGCCTCACCGCCGTGGTGTACCCGCCGCCGGAGGCGGTGCCGGACGCGGGCGTGGCGGCGGTGCCCCTGGCGTCGGATCCAACGAACCTCGCGCAGCTGGAGGCGCAGCTCGCCGCGCTGGCGCCGCAGCTGGAGGACCCGAAGCTCACCGAGGCCCAGCGGCTGCAACTGGAGCAGCGCCGCGCGGGGCTGCGCAAGTACATCACCCAGCTGGAGCTCGCCTCGGGCAGGGACGTGAAGGACGCCAACGCCGCCCTCCTGAAGAAGCACGCGGAGCGCGTCGCGAAGGCGGCGAACCCCACGTTCGACGAGCTGATGACGAAGCCCCTGGAGGCCGCCGGCACCGCGGGCCTGCCCACGCCCTGAAGCGTCAGGCCTCCACCTGACGCCCGGAGCGCCGGTGCGCGAGGCTGGCCCCCACCGCGCCGCCAATCACCACGAGGATGATGGCCACCGACAGGAGCGGCGGGATGTGCACCCACTCCTCCACCACCATCTTCACGCCCGCGAACGCCAGCACCCCCGCCAGGCCGTAGTGCAGGTACTTCAGCTGCCCCACGGCCCCGGCGATGACGAGGTAGAGCGCGCGCAGCCCCAGGATGGCGAAGGCGTTGGAGCTGTAGAGGATGAACGTGTCGGTGGTGACGGAGAACGCCGCCGGCACCGAGTCCACCGCGAACAGGATGTCCGTCACCTCCAGGCCCACCAGCGCCAGCAGCAGCGGCGTGGCGAGCCTGCGGCCCTGGTGCTTCACCAGGAAGTGCGGCCCCTCCACCTGGTCCGTCACCGGCAGCTTCTTCGACAGCCAGCGCACGACGCGGTTGTCCTCCTGCTTCGACGGGTCCTCGCGCAGGACGCGCCACGCGGTGACGAGCAGGATGGCGCCGAAGACGTACGACACCCAGCCCCAGCGCTGCAGCGCCGCCGCCCCCACGAAGATGAACAGGGCGCGGAACACCAGCGCGCCGAAGATGCCCAGGAAGAGCACCTCGTGCTGGTAGCGGTGGGGCACGTTCAGGCTGCGGAAGATGACCAGGAAGACGAAGACGTTGTCCAGGCTGAGGCTCTTCTCGATGAGCCACGCCGCCAGGTATTCATGGCCGTGCTGGCTGCCCAGCGTCACCCACACGAAGCCGCAGAAGCCCAGGCCCAGCCCCACCCACGCCAGGCTCCACAGGAGCGCCGCCCGGCGCGACTGCCCCCGCCCGCCCCGGTGCGCGAGCAGGTCCACCACCAGCAGCGCGAGCAGCAGCGCCCAGAAGACGATCCAGGCCCAGGAAGGGGTGCTTTGCATGACCCCTTCAACGTAGGCACGTCCCCGGCATCCGCTCGGGCAAAGCCCTCGCGCGGAGTCAAATCCTACCCACAGCCCCGGTCCTGACACCCCAGGCCGAAGGGATGGGCTGGGGGCGGGCGAGCGTTGTCCTCTTCCCCGCTCAGGATGTGATACTTCCCAGGAAGCCCAGGAACCTCATGATTCTCAACACTCCAAAGGCGGTGCGATGAACACGGTCATCTTCGCTTGTACGCAGAACGCGGGTCGCTCGCAGATCGCGGCGGCCTTCTTCAACCTGCTGGCGGACCCGGCGAAGGCGCGCGCCATCTCCGCGGGGACGCAGCCGGCCGAGCGTCTGCATCCCGAGGTACTCGCGACCATGAAGGAGATGGGCGTGGACCTGGGAGACGCGAAGCCGCAGCGGCTGACGCCGGAGCTGGCGAAGAGCGCGCAGATTTTGGTGACGCTGGGCGGCCTGCCGGACGCGCCGGCGGTGGAGAACCAGACGCGCGAGGACTGGCCCATGGAGGACACGGCGGGCAAGTCCGCGGCGGAGGTGGAGAAGATTCGCGACATGACGGCCGCCATCGTGTCGGACTTCGTGAACCGCCACGGCTGGGAGCGCCCGCAGTAGGCAGGCCGTGGAGGCAGCGCCCTTCTGACGCGTGACCGTGGGTGTCCGGGCCCGAGGGTGGACGGACGGACACGCGAGGAGGGGGTGGAACCCGCGATGCCTGGCGTCGCGGTGGGGGGGGCCTCCCGGGCCGTGGGACCGGTCGGGGGCGGGTGGCTTGAAAAGAGGCGGGAGCTTGCCGCACGCTGTGTCTTTTCGCGGACACGCGGTTCGCGCAACCCACGTCCAGGCCCCCAGGCTCCATGATGCTCTCCGTCCTTCTCGCCGGGCTGCTGTCGCAGACGGCGCCGCCGGTCTCCGCTCGCCAGCAGGGTGTGCCCATTGGCCGGGGGGACAAGGTCCCCACGGTGGTGTTGAGCGCGCCGTCCGGCGGGTGGACGGTGGACCGGATGCTGCGGATTGAGGGCACGGTGAGCGACCCCACGGTGGATCCGGTGGTCGTGTCCATCAACGGCGACCGCTACCTGATGCGCACCGAAGGCGGGCGCTTCAGCCGCAAGTTCCCCGCGGCCAGCGGCAAGAACGTCGTGACGGTGATGGCGACGAACAAGGGCGGCACGGCGCGCACGCAGGCGACGAGCTACGCGCAGGTGCCCCCGGTGCCGCTCAAGGCCATCCTCACGAGCGACACGGACGGCGTCTACACGGACCTGCACATCTACGAGCCCACGGACGCGAGCAGCGCGGGCGACACGCTGAACGTGGGGTCGATGGCGCACGTGTACTGGGCGAACACGGAGAGCCCGTCCGGCGGCACGTTCTTCCTCAACGAGCAGGGCGGCGACTTCGACCAGCCGGCCTACGGCCCCTACCTCTACATCCACCGCGCGCCGCCCAAGGGCGTGTACCTGGTGGCGACGAACTACTGGCCCAGCGGGGACAAGGCGCACACGGTGGCCACGCTCAACCTGGCGCTCTTCGAGGGCACGCCGGGCGAGGTCCGCCGCCGCGTGCGCATCCCGCTGGCGACGCCCGGCACGACGCGCGTGCTCGCGTGGGTGAACATCCTGGGAGACGGGCAGGCGGAGGTGTACGTGCCGTCCGCGGATCCGAAGCCGAAGGGCAAGGGCTGGCCCACGAACCTGGAGGAGGCGCTCAAGGAGCTCCAGACGAGCGGCGACTCCGGTGAAGGCGAAGGCGGCTATTGAAGCGACCGGCGCCCCCGGCACGGCCGAAGCCATGCGCGTCCTGATGCTCACGCTGCTGCTCCACGCTGGCCCGGCTCCGTCCGGGACGCCGGCCGTGTCCGCGCAGGGCACGACGGCGCGTTCCTCCGTGGGGCCTCGCGCCCAGCCCCCTGCGTCCGCCTCGCGTGAGGGCGCGGTCATCGCGGCGGAGCCCGTCGCTCCGGAGACTCGCGCGCGGCTCCTGCGCCGGGAGGTCGCGCAGTGGCGCTCGCGCAGTGAAGGCCCGGACGCGGCGTGGCAGCCCGCGCAGCGCGACTGCGCGGGCCTCATCCGCTACGCGTACCGCACGGCCTACCGGCGCGTGGCCTCGGAGCGCCTGGCCTCTCCGCTGTGGCGGGATGCTCGCGGGCCCTCGGACTTCGCGGACGCGGAGACGTTGATCAGCCTCAGCTTCGTCCCCCTGGGCCGGGGCGCGGATGCGCTCGAACAGCTTCGCAGCGGGGACGTGCTGGCCTTCCGCCAGGAGCACGACGCGGGGCCCGTCTTCCACCTGATGCTCGTGGTGCGCCCGGAGGACCGGGCCCATGCCCCCGCGCGCGTCGTCTACCACCCCGGTGAGGCCGGCGCGCGCGTGCGCACCGGCGTCCTGGACTCGCTCGCCACCGAGGCGCCGCTGGAGTGGCGCCCCGTGCCGGCCAACGCCGCCTTCCTCGGCTTCTTCCGCTTCAAGGAGTGGATGTCATGACGTCTCCCGTGAGCCCGCCGCCCCCCGCTGGAGGCGGAGGCAAGGGCCGCTCGTCCGCCGTGCGCATCGCGCTCATCGGCGCCCTCGTCGTGGGCGTCGGCGTGGGCGCCTTCGTCGTCGGCCGCAAGAGCGGCGGGGGCGGCGGCTCCGGCCCGGCCTTCTCCTCCGGTGAACCCAAGGGCCCGCCGACCGCGGGCGCCACCGTGGAGGGCATGCCGGACATGCCCTCCGAGCCCACGACGATGGAAGTGCCCGGCGCTGCTGCCACCGCCGCCATCTGGGTGGACGTGCACTCGCCCGCGAAGGTGCGCGACGCGCTGGCGCGCAACGCGTGGCTGAAGGCGCAGTGGGACAAGCCGCTGGGCCAGGGCTTCGTGAGCGGCTGGGCCGCGTTCCTGGGCTCCACCGGCACGGACCTGAAGGCGTCCTTCAAGGGCGCGGTGCTGGACGTCGTCGCGGGGCCGCTGCTCGACACGCCCTTCCGCGCCGTGTGGTTCAGCGGCGACGCGCGCGTGGGCACGCCCGCGCTCCTCGTCCCCCAGGCGAACAAGACGTCGCAGGCGGCGTGGGACGCGCTGGACGCGGTGGCGAAGCGCGGGGAGATGGTCGCGGAGAGCTGCCCGTCCGGCATGGCGGAGAAGGCGCCTGACGGGGGCTTCCACCTGTCGCGCTGGCTCGTCGCGGAGCAGGCGGTGTGGGCCGCGCGCACGGAGGACCGGCTGGTGCTCGCGCGGCACCCGGTGGTGGTGCTCCAGGCGTTGTGCACGCCGCTGCCGGAGCTGGACGCGGACGACGGCGTGGACGTGGAGGTGGGCTTCGACCCGAACGCCTACGGCCGCGAGGCGCAGCTCTTCACCCACGTGCTGGGCCTGGGCGAGGACACGCGGCTGCAGCTGCGCGTGGACGGCGACCGGCTGGTGGCGAAGGGCATCGCCGGGAAGCTCCGCCCGGACGGGACCGCCTACGACGGCAAGCCCCTCTCCGATGACCTGCTCAAGCTGGTGCCGGAGGACACGCCGGTGCTGTTCGCGTTCCAGCTCACGCTGCCGGAGTCACTGGAGCCCGCGCAGCTCAACGCCTTCTGGAAGAACCAGGGCCAGCCCCGGACGCGCACGCGCCAGGTGGCCGTGGTGTGGACGCCGCGTGGCAGCAGGTCGCTGGAGCCGGAGCTGGCCCTGCTGTGGGGTGATGAGAAGGACGCGGAGGGCCTGTCCGCGCTGTTCTCCGGCGGCGCCCGGACGCTGACGCGCGCCACGCTGTGCAAGCACGTGGTGCTGGCCACCAGCCCGCAGGAGGTGGAGCGGCTCCAGAAGGCGTGCGAGGGCCGCGCGCCCAACATGCTCAACGCCGCGGGCCCGGTGGTGGCGGGCCTGCGCGCGCCCTCCACGGTGGTGCTGGGCGTCAACACGGGGCGGCTGCTCAGCGGGCTCGCGATGGACGGCTACACGTCCGAGGCGCGGGTGGACCGCTCCTCTCCGCTGCCCAAGGCGGCACCTCCTGAAATCGAAGCGGCCCGCCGCGACCTGGAGGCCCTGCCGTACCTGGGCTTCCGCGGCAACGTGCGGGGCTACGTCATGCTGTCGGAAGGGTTCGGGACATGAAGACCTCCCTGCGTTTCGCGGCGCTGGCCGCGCTCCTGCTGTCCGGCGTGGCGCTGGCCAAGCCGCTCTACCTCACCGTCCCGCGCTCCTACGGCAGCGGCGAGCCGGTGGCGGTGGACGTCGCCTTCGAGGACAAGGGCCCCGTCGAGCTGCGCGTGCTCAAGCCCGCGAACCTGGACGCGTTCATCCGCGCGCAGGGCGACCTGCGGCGCGCGTACCAGACGCCGCCCACGCTGTTCAACCCCGGCCGCGGCCTGAGCCGGGGCCTCAACGCGGTGCGCTCGCCGGGCATCGTCCTGATGGAGGCGCTGTCGCCCGCGTTCCGCCAGGAGGTGGGGGAGGCGCTGCCGAAGCCGCCGGCGGAGTCGTCGTCCGGCGAGCCGCTGGCGAAGGTGGCCGAGGGGCCGGAGAAGCTGGTGGGCACGCCGTCGGGCTTCTCCGTGGTGCGCAGCCAGTGGCTCAACCTGGACCTGGGCGGCGCGGACCGGGACTTCAACGTGCCAGGCTTCGACACGGGCGGTGGGAGCAGCGGCTTCCAGGAGCGCCGCGTGCTGCTCGCGCCGCTGCCCGCGGGCACGTACGTGCTCCAGTTGGTGCAGGGCCGGGTGGAGGGGCAGGTGGTGCTCGTCGTCAGCGACGTCACCGTGCAGCTCAAGCAGACCGACGGCCAGGTGCTGGTGCGCGTGGCGGGGAGGGATCAGCAGCCGCGCGCGGGGGCGCAGGTGCAGGTGTACCTGCCCACGGGCAAGGGCCCCACGGGCACGACGGACGACAAGGGCGAGGTGACGCTCGCGGTGACGGAGCCGCGCATCCTCGCGACGGTGACGGCGGGGCAGGACACGGCCATCGTGGACACGGACTTCTACTCCGCGCTGGCGGTGGCGCCGGACGTGTTCATCTACAGCGACCGGCCCATCTACAAGCCGGGCAACGAGGTGAAGTTCCGCGGGCTCGTGCGGCAGCCGGACACGTTCCTCGCGCGCCTCTTCACGCCGAAGAAGCGCGACGTGCGCGTGAAGCTGGTGTCGCAGGAGGGCCGTGAAATCGTCACGCGCGCGGCGGTGGACGAGTTCGGCGCGTTCAACGGCACGCTCAAGGTGCCGGACGACCTGGGCACGGGCGTGCTGCGCATCGAGGCGGACCTGGACACGCACCCGCACCAGGGCGAGGCGCGCGTGCAGGACTACGTGAAGCCCACGTTCTACCTGGAGGTGCAGCCGGCGTCGGAGACGGTGGTGCCGGGCTCCACGGTGAGCGTGACGGTGCGCGCGCGGCGCTACGCGGGCGGCGTGCCCAAGGGCGCGAAGTACGAGGTGTTCCTCTACCGCAGCCTGCTGGACGCGCCCGCGTGGGTGGACGACTCCGGCCGCGGCGGCCAGGGCAGCGCGGTGACCTACGGCACCGCGTCCAGCAGCGAGGGCAAGCTGAGCGTGCCGGAGCGGCTGTACTCCTCCGTCGCGGAGCGCGAGGCCACGGACGATCCGTGGTCCACCGCCAGCGAGTTCGACGCGGACGGCGAGGCCCAGGTGGAGGTCGCCGTGCCCGCGCTCAAGCCGGGCGAGGAGCGGCTGCCGTACCGTTACAGTCTCACCGTGCGCGCGCGGGATGATCAGGAGACGTTCGCCAACGGCACCGCCGCCTTCTTCCTGTCGAAGGTGGAGGTGCTGGGCGTGGCGCGGTACTCGGACGCGGTGGTGCAGAAGGGCTCCGACGCGCAGCTGTCCGTGCGCGCCACCACGCTGTCCGGCAAGCCCTATGGCGTCACGACGGGGCAGGTGGAGTTCATGCTGGTCCGCGCGGACGGCAGCGAGAAGGGGCTGGGCACGCAGGCCTTCACCACGCAGCAGGACGGCACGTCGCGCCTGACGGTGCCCACCACCGACGTGGGCCGGGTGGTCGCGAGCGTGACGGTGAAGGACAAGAAGGGCGAGGCGTGGACGGGCGAGGAGTCGCTGCTCGTCATCGGCGGCGCGGACGAGCCCGTGGCGCAGGTGCCCAACCTCACGCTCGCGTCGCTGTCCGGCACGCTGGCGCCGGGGGACAGCGCGAAGCTGGTGGCGCTCATGCCGGACGGCTGGGGCCAGGGCGGCCGCGACGCGGGGCCCGTGTGGGTGACGCTGACGGGCGCGGGCCTGTACGGCACCGCGGTGGTGCCGTTGAAGGGCCGCACGCTGGTGCACGCCTTCCCGGTGGAGAAGCGCTTCGGCAGCGCGGTGTACGCGTCCGTGGCGTACCCCACGGCGACGGGCCGCTGGGAGGAGCGCACGGTGTCGTTCCGCGTGGTGCCCAGGGAGCGCACGCTCACGGTGGCGCTGCAGCCGCGCCGCGCGGAGGCGCTGCCGCTCACGGAGCAGGCCATCGACGTGCGCGTCACCGACAGCGACGGCAACGGCGTGTCCGCGCAGCTGTCCGTGGGCGTGGTGGACAAGGCCGTCTACGCCATCCAGTCCGAGTTCCGCCCCGGCGTGCTGGACTTCTTCTATCCGCCCGCGCGCGACAACGTGACGAGCTTCTACTCGGCGGAGTTCCAGGGCTACGGCTACGGCGAGCAGCTGGCGCGCAAGATGGCGGGGCTGCCGGACCATGCGTTCGCGTCCATCAAGCCGCCCAGCCGCAACGCGAAGGACCTGGAGAAGGACACGGCGCACTGGGACCCGGCGGTGGTGACGGACCGGGACGGGCGCGCGACGGTGCGCTTCACGCTGCCCTCCAACCAGACGCTCTGGGTGGTGACGGCGGTGGCGGCGGACACGTCCGGCCGCTTCGGCGAGGGCACGGCGGAGTTCGCCTCGCGCGGCGGGCTGAACCTCTACGCGGCGCTGCCGCAGTTCCTGCGCGAGGGCGACGAGGCGCTCGCGTCGGTGCGGCTGGCGGCCGGTGAGAAGTCCAAGGGCAGCCAGCTGCTGGACGTCAGCCTGCGGCCCGGCGGCGCGCTCCAGGCGGACGCGCTCCAGCGCAAGGTGGAGCTGGGCCAGGGCGGCGAGCAGGTGGTGCCGGTGACGCTGCGCGCGGCGAAGACGGGCCCGGCGCAGCTCGCG
>NZ_JBKGHJ010000259.1:0-11949 GCF_046520365.1 Corallococcus sp. 4LFB | reverse complement strand
GTGAAGCCGCCCGGCGGCCGGGGCGTGGGCCCGGCGCGGGTGGACGCGCTGGCGCGGCTGGTGGACGTGGGCCCCACGCTGCTGGAGCTGTCCGGCCTGTCCGCGCTGCCGGAGACGGACGGCGCGTCGCTCGGGCCGCTGTTGCGTGGCGAAGGCCGTCCGCTGGCGCCGCTGTACGCGGAGACGGGCTACACGCACGTGAGCCCGGAGGTCTTCGACCCGGGCCACTGGCCGGGCGCGCCGCGCACCTTCGACGCCTACCGCCTGCGCCCGGACGGCGTGGTGGAGATGGGCGACGCCGCGGACGCGGCGGTGCTGCGCGAGAAGGACACCGGCGCCTTCGACGGGCAGCGCTGGGTGGTGGACCGGCCGCAGGCGGACGGGAGCGTGCGGCGCACCTGCTCGGGGGACTGTGAAGGGGCGGACGCGCGAGCGCTGGCGGACTGGCTGGATGACGCTCGGGAGCGCGCGCCGGAGTCCGCCTCACGTAGAGTCGCCGGCCATGTCGACGACCGAAACAGCCCCCGGCCTCCAGGAAACGTACGCCCCCCACAACGCCTGCTTCGGGTGTGGCCCGGCCAACCCGAAGGGGCTGCGCATCCGCAGCCGCGTGGAGGGTGACCTCGTCGTCGCGGACTGGACGCCCGAGGAGCACCACCAGGCGTTCCCGGGCGTGCTCAACGGGGGCATCATCGGCGCGCTGCTGGACTGCCACTGCAACTGGACGGCGGCGTACCACCTGATGAAGGCGCAGGGCACGGCCACGCCGCCGTGCACCGTCACCGCCGACTACGCCATCGTGCTCAAGCGCCCCACGCCCATGGGCCCCGTGCACCTGTCCGCGAAGCCGGTGGACATCCAGGGGGACCGCGTCGTCGTGGAGGGCACCCTCACCGCGGAGAACGGCAAGGTGACGGCCACCTGCCGGGGCACCTTCGTCGCGGTGAAGGAAGGCCACCCCGCGTACCACCGCTGGTAGGGGCCAGGAACGCCTCGGGCCCCGTCACCGGCCTCTTCGTGAGAGGCGGCGCGGGGCCCGTGCGGTGAAGCAGCAGCGCTCCGGACTACTTGCCGGCGGCGAGCATGCGGGCGTGGTGCTCCGCCGTCTCGTTGGGCTGGCCGGGGTCGCGCAGCCGGTGCACCTGGTTGCCGATCTTGTCCTGCAGCAGCATCAGGCCGTCCAGCACCTGCTCCGGACGCGGCGGGCAGCCGGGGATGTAGACGTCCACCGGGATGATGCGGTCGATGCCCTGGAGCACCGCGTAGTTGTCGTAGAAGCCGCCCGACGACGCGCACACGCCGAAGGCCACGACCCACTTGGGCTCGGTCATCTGCTCGTAGACGCGCTTGAGGATGGGGGCCTGCTTCAGGTTGATGGTGCCCACCACCATCAGCAGGTCCGCCTGGCGCGGCGAGAAGCGGGGGAACTCCGCGCCGAAGCGCGAGATGTCGTGCCGGCTGGCGGCCACGGACATGTACTCCATGCCGCAGCACGCGGTGGCGTACGGGTAGGTGAACAGCGAGTACTTGCGGGCCCAGCCCAGGCCCTTGGACACCAGCTTCTGGAAGAAGCCCATGGCTTCGTCCCGGCGGGTGGTCATGATCGGAGCGATGTCGGTGTCAGCCATGGCGTAGTCTCAGCTCTCCCAGTCGAGAGCGCCCTTCTTCCAGACATAGATAAGGCCCACGACCAGGGTCGACGCGAAAACCAGCATCTCCACGTAGCCGAACCAGCCGAGCGCCTGGAAGTTCACCGCCCAGGGGTACAGGAACACCGCTTCCACGTCGAACACGATGAAGAGCAGCGCGATGACGTAGAACTTCACGGCGAAGCGCTGGCGAGCGGGGCCGCTCGACTCGGAGCCTGCTTCGAAGGGGGCCGACTTGGTGCTGCTCGGGCGCTTGGGGCCCAGCCGGGTGGTGACCTGGGGGATGATCATCCCGAGGACGCCGGCCAGCAGGAGCACCACCGCCATCGGCAGGTACGGTGCGAGGGGTGTAGTCATCGGGCGCGGACCCTAACGACACCGCTGGCGTCGTGTCAAAGGGAAACACCCCCGCCCCGGGCCCGCCAACCCCTTGAGAAGACGGCCGAAATGCCGGGCCCATCAGGTCCCTTCATCCGGCTGGCCCGCCCCGCCCGGACGCCTGCCGGTGCGGGGGGGCTGGATCATCCCGTGCGCCTGGCCGCCCGAGCTCCCCGGGCCGGTTTGACGCTGTGGGGAGCGCACGCCTAGCGTCAGCGGGCTGTCCCGTGGTTTTTGCGCTCATCGCCTGGGGAGTCGTCGACATGTGGGGCCGGCTGACCTTGCGGATGCAGGTGGCGATCGCGGTGCTGCTCCCGTGCCTCGCGGTGGTGTTCTTCAGCGGGGCGTACTTCCCCGCCCGCCAGGAGGCCGCGGGCATGGAGGTCCTGGCCGGGCGGGCCATGACGCTGGGGACGCTGGTGGTGCGCCACCCCGCGCTCGCGCTGCCGGACACCGCGCCGGACGCCCGCATGCGGCGCGAGGAGGTGTTCTCCCAGGTGGAGTCCGGTGGCTTCACGCTGAACTTCCAGGAGCTGACCCGCGCGGACGGCACCGTGATCGCCGCGCGGGGCCGGGTGCCGGAGGGGCCGCCCCAGCCGGCCCAGCTCACGCCGGGCGCATGCACGGTGGCGCGGCTCCGTGAGGAGGTCGCCGTGCGCTGCGAGAGCGACGGCCGCGTGTACCGCGCGGGCTTCGGCACCCACGAGGTGAAGGCCGCGCTGGCGGCGACGGAGGGCTATTCGCTCATGGGCTACCTGGGCGCCGCGGTGCTGGGCCTGGGGCTGGCGGTCATCATCAGCCGCGCCATCGCGGACCCCGTGTCGCGCGTCACGCAGGTGGCGCGCGAGGTGGCCCGGGGCGACGTGTTCCGGGGCGAGCTGGACGTGTCCGCCGCCGGCGAGGTGCGGCAGATGGCCACCTCCTTCAACGAGATGCTGGGCACGCTGCGCTCCACGGTGATGGAGCTCGTCACGCGCACCGAGCAGCTGTCCAGCGCGTCGCGCGGCCTGATGGGCGCCTCCGCGGATCAGGAGCACGTCATCAGCCAGCAGGCCGCGTACGCGCAGCAGATCGCCGCCACGTTCGAGGAGCTCTCCCGCACCGCCGAGCAGATCTCCTCCTCCACGGAGGTGGTGGAGTCCAGCGCGCGGCGCACCCACGACGCGGTGGCGGAGGCCATGGCGGTGGTGGCGCAGGTGGTGGGCGGCATCAACGACATCCGCACGGAGTCCAAGGGCGTGGCGGACGCCATCGTGGGGCTGAACAAGGACCTGCAGCAGGTGTCGAAGATCGCCCAGGTCATCAACCAGGTGGCGGAGCGCAGCGACCTCCTGGCGCTCAACGCGGCGCTGGAGGGCACCAAGGCGGGCGACGTGGGCCGGGGCTTCTCCCTGGTGGCCGCGGAGATGCGCAAGCTGGCGGAGAACGTGTCCGCGTCCGCGCGAGACATCGCCCGCATCGTGGAGAAGGTGCAGGACTCCGGCGAGGAGGCCGCGTCCAAGGCCCGCGTGGGCATGGCCACGAGCGACCGCGGGGTGGAGGTGGCCGAGCAGGCCTCCGCCGTCTTCCTGCGCATCGTGGAATTGGCGCGCGGCACCAGCGAGGCGGCGCGGCAGATCACCATCGCCACCCGCCAGCAGCGTCAGTCCAGCGAGCAGGCCGTGCAGGGCGCCCGCAACGTGGCGGACCTGGTGAAGCAGGGCGTGGACGCCACCGGCCGCACCACCCGCATCGCCCAGGACCTCCAGTCCGTGGCCGAAGGGCTCACCGCCGTCACGAGCCGCTTCAAGGCCCAGCCGCGGTCCTGACGCCGGTTCTGATCAGGCGGGCCGCGACGACGGGGCGCGGGCGCGCAGCTTCTGGAACTGCTCCAGGGGCATGGCCGCGACGCCCAGGCGGTGGTCGGGCGCCACCGCCTCGCCGTGGAAGTCGCTGCCGAAGGTGGGCACCAGGTCGAACTCCGCCGCGAGCGCCAGGTACTTCTGCCGCACGGTGGGGTTGTGGTCCACGCCGAGCACCTCCAGGCCGGACAGCCCGGCCTTCGCCAGCGCTTGAATCTCCGGGCGCTCCATCTTGGAGGAGCCGGGGTGGGCGAGCGTCGCGGTGCCGCCCGCGTTGCGGATGAGCCGGATGGCCTCCGCGCCGTCCAGCTTGAAGCGCTCCACCCACGCCGCGCGGCCCGTGCCCAGGAAGCGGTCGAACGCGGCCTTCATGTCCAGGCACCAGCCCTGCTCCACCAGCACCCGCGCCAGGTGGGGCCGCCCCAGCTGCGCGTCCCCGGCCACCTTGCGCACCTGCTCCATGCGCACCGGGAAGCCCAGGTTGCGCAGGCGAGCCACCATCGCCTCCATGCGCCGGGTGCGCTCGTCCCGCAGCCGGTCCGCGAAGCGCGCCAGGTCCGGGTCCTCCGGGCGCAGGAAGTGGCCCAGGATGTGGGCCTCCTTGCCGTAGACGAAGGCGGACAGCTCGATGCCGGGGACGAGCTCCAGGCCGTGGGCGAGGGCCGCCTGCCTTGCCTCGTGGAGCCCCGCCACCGTGTCGTGGTCCGTCACGGCCAGGACGGTGACGCCCGCGGCGGCGGCGCGCGCCACCAGCTCCGAGGGCGGGTACTGGCCGTCACTGGCGGTGGTGTGCGAATGCAGGTCGATCACGGCGGTGGGACCCTCCGGAGGGCGGCGAGGGGGGCACTCTTACGCCATGTCCCCATGGGAAGGGGCCGGAAGAGCGGGCCCTGTGTGAATCCGCACGGCACGGGGTTTCTTCCTGTCGGGTGGAGGCCCCTTGGGGAGGGACGGGGCTGAAGGCGGGCCTCCCCTTGGCAGGCAGGCGGTGTTAGATCGCCGCGCCATGGCCAAGACCCCGACCCCGAAGAAGTCCTCCCTTCGCGCCGCCTACGCGAACGCGCGCAAGGCGGATCCTCGCCCCATCACCGGCAAGGAGAAGCCGGCGGAGCTGCTCGCGCACGCGTTCAGCGCCTACGTGGGCCGGCAGGAGCGCACCGCGTTCGAGCTGATGCAGCAGTCCGTGCAGCAGGACGCGTCCATCTTCCTCACGCTGTCGGGCGCCATGACGCCCGCGGGCCTGCACCAGTCCTGCCTCATCCCGCTGGTGGAGAAGGGCATCATCTCCGCCATCACCACCACGGGCGCCAACCTCTACCACGACGCCCACCGCATCATCGGCCACGGCATCCGCGAGGTGAACCCCAACGCGGGCGACCTCCAGTACCGCCTGGCGCGCATCATCCGCATCTACGACCTGGGCTTCTGGGAGGAGGCGCTGCTCGACACCGACCGCCTCTTCTCCGCCATCCTCCGCCAGCCGGAGTTCCAGAAGAAGATGACCACCCCGGAGTTCCACTACCTCCTGGGCAAGGCCATCCACGGCATCGAGAAGCAGCTGGGCGTCAAGCAGCCGTCGCTCCTGTCCACCTGCTACAAGCACGGCGTCCCCATCTGGGTGGGCGCCGTGCAGGACGGCTCCATCTTCCTCAACGTCGTGAAGCTCAAGCGCCTCCTGGGGGATGAGTTCAAGTTCGAGCTCGACATCAACGACGACGTCTACTCCATGGCCGCGATGCAGCACTACTGCCGCCACCACGGCAGCGGGAAGCTGGCCATCTGGATTTTGGGCGGCGGCGTGCCCAAGAACTACACGCTCCAGGGCGAGCCGCTGCTGGATCAAATCCTCAACGTCCCCACGTCGGGCTTCGACATCGACGTGCAGTTCTGCGTGGACCCGGTGGACAACGGCGCGCTGTCCAGCTGCCCGGCCGGTGAGGGCCACACCTGGGGCAAGGTGTCCGTGGAGGCGGTGGAGACCGGCTCCATGTACGTGCACTGCGACGTGACGGCGGTGTTCCCGTGGCTCACGCACGCGCTGTTCAGCGAGCCCAAGAACAAGCGCAAGCCCATGCGCCTGATGGACAAGATGGGCGACGCGGTGAAGTTCCTGGACGCGGACGTCAAGAAGCGCAGCAAGTCGCTGATGAAGACGCTGGACTGGAGCGTCGAGGACGCCGAGCCCTCCTCCGAACAGGACGCGAAGGCCCACGACAGCTTCGTGCGTTAGACGGCAGTCCTTTCCTTTCCCAGGCTCGAAGTCCCAAGGAGACGGTGATGGCCCAGCAGCCCGCGACCGGTGTGGTGATGTCCCTGGTGAGTGCTCCCCAGCTGAAGACGCAGGTGACGCACGGCCCGTCCGGCGCGACGCTGCCCACGGAGGCGCCGAAGGACAACGGCGGCACCGGCGGCAGCTTCTCCCCCACGGACCTGGTGGCCACGGCGCTGGCGTCCTGTGCCGTGACGACCATGCACCTGGTGGCCGGCAAGGAGGGCATCACCCTGGGCGAGGTCCGCGCGACGGTGGAGAAGCGGATGACCCCGCCGCCGCGCAAGATTGGTGAGCTGGTGCTGTCCATCCTGATGCCTTCCGGCCTCACGCAGGATCAGCGCGCCATGCTGGAGAAGATCGCCCACGAGTGTCCCGTGGCGCGCAGCCTCCACCCGGACGTGAAGGTGACGGCGTCGTTCGGCTATCCGGACTGAAGCAGCCGGACCGGGGCTCGGAAGGACGCCTGCCCTCCGAGCCCCGCTGACCGCGTGCGGCAAGCGGGCGCCGTGCCCACCCTCGAGAGGTTCGTTCGACGCCTCGGGGGAGGGGTATCCGGCATGAATGTGAAGCGACTGGGCATCTACTTGAACGACCACCTGCTGGGCGCCACCGTGGGCCTGGATCTCGCGAAGCGGACGGAGCGCGAGAACCGCAGCAACCCGGTGGGGCAGTACCTGGCCACGCTCGTCCCCCTGCTGGAGCAGGACCGCGCCACCCTGCTGACGGTCATGGCCGCGCTGGAGGTGCGCGTGGATCCGCTGAAGGTGGGCGGCGCGTGGCTGACGGAGAAGCTGTCGCGCCTGAAGCTCAACGGCTCCCTGCTGCGCTACTCGCCCTTGAGCCGGCTGGTGGAGCTGGAGGGGCTGTGCGTGGGCTCCCACGGGCGCGTGTCCCTGTGGAACAGCCTGGCGCGGATTGCCCCGAAGGAGCCGCGGCTGGCGAAGTTCGACTTCGCCTTCCTCTCCGAGCGCGCCGACGGGCAGCTGGAGACGCTCCAGACGCTGCGGCTGCGCGCGACGGACGCCGCGTTCAGCGACACCTCCGTCGAGACCGGCGAGCAGGCGCCGGTCCCGACGGAAGCGTAGTCAGGGCCTTCAGGTCCCCGAGGGGGAGACGGGGCTGCGCGCCCCGTTCTCCGGCCCGGGCAGCAGGCGCAGCTGGCTGGCGGAGGTGAACGTCGCGTCCACCTCCCGCTCCAGGTACGTGTAGCCGGACAGGCCGTCCTCGTAGACGCGCAGCAGGTTGCGCGACTCGTCCAGGGTGATGCGCCCCTGGCGCAGCGCCAGCTCCGTGAACTTGCGCAGCTTCGCGACCAGGTCGTCCTTGTTGTAGCTCACGTAGTTGAGCACTTCCGTCACCGTGTCCCCGGCGACGACGTGGTCGATGAGGTAGCCGCCGCCCGGCGCCAGCGACACCTGCACCGTGTGCGTGTCCCCGAAGAGGTTGTGCAGGTCGCCCAGGATCTCCTGGTACGCGCCGACGAGGAAGATGCCCAGGTAGTAGTCGTCGCTGTTGAGCGCGTGCAGCTCCAGCGCGTCCTTCACCTCGCGCTTGTCGATGAAGTGCTCGATCTTCCCGTCCGAGTCGCAGGTGATGTCCGCCAGCGTCGCGCGCCGGGTCGGCTTCTCCGCCAGGCGGTGGATGGGCATCATCGGGAAGAGCTGATCAATGGCCCACGAGTCCGGCAGCGACTGGAACACGGAGAAGTTGCAGAAGTACGTGTCCGACAGCTGCTTCTCCAGCGCCTCCAGCTCCTCCGGAATCTCCCCGGCCTCGCGCGCCACGCGCAAAATCTTGTGGCAGATGGCCCAGTAGAGGTTCTCCGCCGCCACGCGCTGCTCCAGCGACAGGTGGCCCAGGGAGAACAGCTGGAGGCTCTCCTCCTTGGCGTCCTGGGCGTCGTGGAAGGCCTCGATGACGTTCTTGTTCGTGACCTCGCGGAACGTCGAATAGAGGTTGCGCACCACGGAGGGCGCCTTGTCGTCCACCTTTTCGGGCGTCTGCGACGGGTCGAACTCGCTGGTGCCCAGCACGTCCACCACCAGCACGGCGTGGTGCGCGACGACGGCGCGGCCGGACTCGGAGACGAGCGTGGGGTGCGGCACGCCCGCGCGGTCGCACGCCTCCATCACGCCGAAGACGACGTCGTTGGCGTACTCCTCCGTCGTGTAGTTCATGGAGGAGGCGAAGTTCGTCTGGGAGCCGTCGTAGTCCACGCCCAGGCCGCCGCCCACGTCCAGGTACTTCAGCGGCGCGCCCTGGCGGGCCACCTCCACGTAGAAGCAGCCCACCTCGCGCAGCGCGTTCTTCACGTTGCGGATGTTGGAGATCTGGCTGCCCAGGTGGAAGTGCAGCAGCTCGAAGGAGGCCAGCAGGCCCGCGTCCTTCATGAAGCCGATGCAGTTCATCAGCTCCGACGAGGACAGGCCGAACTTGGAGCGGTCGCCTCCGGACGCCTCCCACTTGCCGGCGCCGCGCGTGGACAGCTTCACGCGCATGCCCAGCCGCGGGGTGATGCCGGTGCGGCGGGCCACCTCCGCGATGAGGGGCAGCTCGCTGGGCTTCTCCACCACCAGGATGACGTTGCGGCCCAGGCGCGAGTAGAAGAGCGCCGTCTCGATGTACTCCTCGTCCTTGTAGCCGTTGCAGATGACGAGCGCGTCCTCGCTGTCCAGGAGCGCCATCACCGCGAGCAGCTCCGGCTTGCTGCCGGCCTCCAGGCCGTAGGTGTGCTCCTTGCCCGCCTCGATGATGGTCTCCACCACGTAGCGGTGCTGGTTCACCTTGATGGGGTACACGCCCCGGTACAGGCCCTTGTAGCCCTGATCCGCGATGGCCTTCTTGAACGCGTTGTTCAGGTGCACCACGCGGTGGCGCAGCACGTCCGTGAAGCGCAGGAGCAGCGGCAGGCCGATGCCCCGGCGGCGGACCTCGTCCACCAGCTCCTTGAGGTCCATGCTCGGAGCGGCGGGCCCGTCCGGGTGGACGCACACGTGGCCCTTGTCGTTGATGCCGAAGTAGGGCGAGCCCCAGTTGCGGATGCCGTACAGCTCATGGGCATCGGCCAGGGTCCAGCGGTGCTGAGGGGAGGGAGCGGCCATCGTTGTTTCGTGCCTCCGGTGGAGCGCGCGGCGGGGGGTGGAAACTCCCATGAACAGGGGAGGGGGCCGGACTATCGGAAACGTCCCGGGCATTCAATAGCCGCCTGTTCGAGGAGCAGACAGGCGAGCAGGGGCCCCGTTCGGGGGTCTGGCCCTGGTGGGCCGGTCAGCATCCAATTCCTACCCTTCTACCCAGGAAGCGCAGGGAGGCCGAGTGGAGAGAAGGGGAGGGTACATGGAGTCGTCCGCACGCAGGGAAGAGGCAGCGCCACTGACCCCGCGGGAGATCTTCGAGCGGCTGGATCGCTACGTCATCGGACAGGAAGCCGCGAAGCGGGCGGTGGCCATCGCCGCGCACAACCACCTCAAGCGCATCCAGGCGCGGCGGATGCGCCGGCAGTCCCTCATCAAGAAGTCCAACATCCTGCTCATCGGTCCCACGGGCAGCGGCAAGACGCACATCGCGCGCAACCTGGCGGAGATCCTCCAGGTCCCGTTCACCACCGTGGACGCCACCGAGTACACGGAGGCGGGCTACTACGGGAAGGACGTGGAGGTGATGGTGTCCGACCTGCTCTTCAAGGCGAACCACTCCGTGGAGGACACGCAGCGGGGCATCATCTTCATCGACGAGGTGGACAAGATCGCCCGCCGCACGCAAGGGGCGCGCAACGGCGCGGGCAGCCGCGACATCGGCGGTGAGGGCGTGCAGCAGTCGCTGCTGAAGCTGCTGGAGGGGCGCGAGGTGCACGTGCCCATGAACGTGACGCAGGCGTGGAACAAGAGCGACTTCGTGCAGGTGGACACGCGCGACATCCTCTTCATCTGCGCGGGCACGTTCAGCGACCTGCACGACTTCGGCGACGACGGCGGCCGGGCCATGGGCTTCGGCGCGGACGCGCTCACGGCGAAGCGCAAGGAGAAGCGCATCTCCACGAAGCAGCTGGTGGACTTCGGGATGATGGCGGAGTTCCTGGGCCGCATGCCGGTGATGGTGCAGCTGGAGCGCCTGGCGGAACCCGACCTGCTGCGAGTCCTCACCGAGCCGCCGGATGCCATCACCCGGGAGTTCAAGGAGCTGCTGTCGCTGGATGAGATTGAGCTGGAGTTCCCGGAGAGCGGGCTGCGGGAGGTGGTGCGCTACTCCATGTCGCGCGGGCTGGGCGCGCGCGGCCTGCGCTCCATCCTGGAGCACGTGATGTCGGACGTGATGTTCGAGGCGCCGGAGCGGCGGCACCGCCAGGTGACGGTGGACGGGGAGTTCGTGAAGGCCCGGCTCGCGAGCCTGGACGACGTGGAGCTCAACGCCTAGCGGGAGCCGGCCGTTCGGAGGCCCGGGCGGCGGCGCCCAGCCGTGCCGCCGCCTGCGGATCCTGGATGAGCTGGAGCACCACGTCGTTGCGCAACAGGGCCTGCGTGTCGCCGCGCTCCAGCGCGTCCCGCAGGCCCTGGTGTGACAGCGCGACCTGGAAGCGCGGGTCCTTGCGCAGGGCCTTGAAGGCCGGGTCGTCCTGGAGCTTCTTCGCCTTGGCGGGGTCGTGGGTGGCCTGGGCCACGCGGACCAGGTCCTCCAGCGGGGCGAACTGGGTCAGCTCGAAGAGGTTGAAGCGGCGGGACAGCTCGAAGGACAGGGAGTCCTTCGGGGCCACGCCCCAGCGCTTGCCGGCGATGACGACGTGCTGCTCCATGAAGGTGAGCGCGCTCAGGCAGACCCAGAACAGGGCCGCCATCTTCCCGCCGCCGAGGATGAAGCCCAGCGTGCGGTCCATGCCGCGCTCCTCCGCGTTCTTGCCGGAGAGGAAGCGCAGGAGCAGCGCGCCCAGGGCGTAGCGCACGGTGAGCCACGTCACGACGAAGAGGAGCACCGTGCTGAAGAGCGTGCCGATGAGCAGCGGCGAGCCCAGCGCGACGGCGAGCTTGGGGCCGGCGAGGGGCGCGAGCTTGCGGGAGACGAAGTAGCCCGCCGCGAGCCCCACGGAGTTGGCCACCTGCCGGGCGGCGCCGGAGAGGGCGCCGAGGATGCCGAAGAACAGCACCATGCCCAGGAGGATGAGGTCGATGACCATGTCGGGGGCTCCTGGGGGCCGCTAGCGGATCTTGAACGAGGAGTCGCCCTTGGACTTGTCCGAGGTCTGCTTCTGGGCCTCCGCGAGGGCTTCCTTGTAGCGGGCGTTGGAGGGCTCGTAGGTGAGCGCCATCTTGAGGTTGCGCTCCGCGGCGGACGGGTTGCCGGACTCCAGGTCCTTCTGGGCCTGCGCGTAGAACTGGCGGCCCTTGGGGTGGGTGCCGATCTGCTCTTCCTGTTCCTTCTTCGCGGCGGCCTTGGTTTCGGACTCGGAGGCGTCGGTGAAGCGCAGCTTCTGCGCGCGGTCCGGGCCCGCGATGTCGGTGAGGTACTTCTTGCGCTTGGTGTCGTCGCGCAGGACGTAATAGGCCTCGGTGACGCGCTTGTAGAGCTCGTTCACCTGGTCCTTGAGGGCCTTGGATTCCAGTTGGAAGAAGCGGTCCGGGTGGTAGACGCGGCTCTCCCGGTAGAAGGCCTTCTTGATGTCGCCGGGCGCGGCGGTGCGCTCCAGGCTGAGCAGCTCGAAGTAGTCCAGCTGGTCGAGCTTCGCGCAGCGGGACTCCAGGTCCACGAGCTGCTCCGGGCTGAGGGCCGGGCCCTCGGAGGACGGCGGCGGCGGGGGCACGCTGGCGGCGGCGGGAGG
>NZ_JBKGHJ010000258.1:0-12006 GCF_046520365.1 Corallococcus sp. 4LFB | reverse complement strand
GCCCGGCGGGGAAAGGCGTGCCGTCCGCGCGCAGCGCGCCAGCGGCTGGAGCGGAACGAAGTGCCCCGCGTTCGCGCCGGCCAGGGGCTTGCGGTACAGCACGCCCCACTCGGTGAGGACCGGCTCGAACGGCGCGTAGTCCCCCAGCGGCGGATCCGACGGACCCGTGAACAGGTACCCGCCGTCATCCAGCGACGCGTGGAGCCTGCGCGCCACGCCCTCGATGGTGGCGCGGTTGAAGTAGATGAGGACGTTGCGGCAGAAGATGACGTCCAGCTGCCAGATGCCGCTCTCCGCCGAAGGCCACGTCTCCAGCGCCAGGTTGAGGTAGCCCAGCTGCACGTGGCGCTTCACGTCCTGCGACAGCCAGTAGAAGCGGCCCTCCTGCCTGAGGTGGGCGCGCATGCGGTCCGCGGAGGGGCCGCGCAGGGACCAGTCCGTGTAGCGGGCCTGCTGGGCGCGGCTGAGCGCCGTGCGCGACACGTCCGTCGCGCGCACCGTCATGTGCCCCTCCCAGCCCTCGGCCATCAGCAGCGCGGCGATGGAGTAGGGCTCCTCGCCGGAGGAGCACGCCGCGCTCCACGCGCGCACCAGGTGCTCCTGGCCCCGGCGCTCGCGCAGCTCCGGCAGCACCACGCGGCGCAGGTGGTCGAAGTGCTCGTGGGTGCGGAAGAAGTACGTCTCCCCGATGGTGAGCTCGGTGAGCAGGTCATCGAAGAGGGCGTTGTCCAGCGCCACCTCATGCAGGTAGCGCGTGACGTCGTCCTGGTTGGCGCGGGCCATGGCGCGCTGGATGCCCTCCAGCGCGGCGGCCAGACAGCTGGGCGCGGCGAGCCCCGCGCGCTCCTCCACCAGGGCGAGCACGTCCTTGAAGCCCGGGGGCAGGACGCCGCCAATCAAGCAGGCTCCGGAAGGGCTCCAAGCGCGGTGTCCAGCTGCAGGGCTTCCGCTTCGGAGAGGAACGAGCGCAGGTCGTGCACGAGCACCAGCCCGTCCGGGAGCTTCGCGGCTCCGGCCACGAGCCCCACGCCCGGCAGCTCCCCGGGGGACGCGTCCCATTCCCCGTCGGTGACGGCGTGCAGCCCTTCGGCCCGGTCCACGCGCAGCGCCACCTGCCGGCCCCCGGCGGCGGCGACGATGAAGTGGTCCATGGGGGACAGGGGGCGCGCGGGGTGGCGGAAGCGGCGGCGCAGGTCGAGCACGGGCAGCAGCTCCCCGCGCAGGTTGAGCAGGCCCTCCACCACGTCCGGGGCCCGGGGCAGGGGCGTGAGGCGCGCGGCGCGCACCAGCTCGCGCACGTCCTCCACGGGCAGGCCGTAGCGCTGCCGCTCCAGGGTGAACAACAGGACTTCCTGTGGGCGTGCCTCCGAGGGGGGATTCATGGCTGCGCGTCGCAGGCTACAGGAGGCAGGGCACCCTGGGGATTCAGGATGTTGGCCCGTCTTCCAGCAAACGCTCCACGCCGGGCGGGAGCGGTCCGACCTGGAGCCAACGCCCGGCGGAGCGCCTGGAGTCCCGGGAGGAAACGCTTTTTCGCCTGGGCCGTCCTCGGAGGACAGTCGCCAGCCGGCGTGGGGCCGGGCATCGTGAGGCACATGGTTCAGCACGTCATCGTCGTGGGCGCGGGCCCCGGAGGCCTGACGGCCGCCCTCAACCTCGCGGGGCAGGGCTTCCGGGTCACCGTCGTGGAGAAGGACGCGGTGCCCGGCGGCCGGATGAAGGGCCTGACGCTGGGGCAGGACGGCGAGTACGCGCTGGACACCGGCCCGTCCATCCTCCAACTGCCCGGCATCCTGAAGCAGATCTTCTGGCGCGCGGGGAAGCGGCTGGAGGACTACGTCACGCTGGTGCCGGTGGACCCGAACACGCGCGTGCACTTCTGGGACGGCACGCACCTGGACACGCGGCGCGACCTGGAGCGCATGGGCCAGGACCTGGAGAAGTTCGGTGCGGGCAAGGGGCGCGCGCTCCAGGAGTGGATGGAGGACGGGCGCAGGAAGTACGCGCTGGCGTACGAGAAGTTCATCTGCACGAACGCGGGCAGCCTGGACTACTACGCGCCCTGGCGGCTGGCGCCCACGCTGCGCTTCAAGCCGTGGCAGACGCTGTACAAGCAATTGGACTCGTTCTTCCACGACGACCGGATGACGTACGCGCTGGCGTACCCGTCGAAGTACCTGGGGCTGCACCCGACGACGTGCTCGTCGGTGTTCAGCGTGATTCCGTTCATCGAGCTGTGCTTCGGCGTGTGGCACGTGCAGGGCGGCTTCCGGGAGCTGGCGCGAGGGATGATGAGGTGCGCCGAGGACCTGGGCGTGACGTTCCGCATGGGCACGGCGGTGGAGCGCGTGCGCACGGAGGCCGGGCGCGCGGTGGGCGTGAAGCTCGCGAGCGGCGAGGTGCTGGACGCGGACGCGGTGGTGGTGAACGCGGACCTGGCCTACGCGGCGCGGAAGCTGCTGGCGCCGGAGGTGCGCGAGGGCAGCCGGCTGACGGACGCGGCGCTGGAGCGGGCGAAGTATTCGTGCAGCACGTTCATGGCGTACTACGGCCTGGACACGACGTACGCGGACCTGCCGCACCACCTCATCTACCTGTCGCAGAGCGCGAGGCGCACGGACCGGGACGCGCTGGAGGACCGCACGGTGGACGTGGACGACCCGCCCTTCTACGTGTGCAACCCGGGCGTGACGGACGGCTCGGGGGCGCCCAAGGGGCACTCCACGCTGTACGTGCTGGTGCCCACGCCCAACACGGCGCGGCCGGTGGACTGGGCGAAGACGGAGGCCACGCTGCGCGAGCGCATCCCGAAGATGCTGGAGAAGGTGGGCATCCAGGGGCTGCGCGAGCACGTGAAGGCGGAGCGCTACTTCACGGCGGAGACGTGGCGGGACGACTTCAACGTGTTCCGGGGCGCGGTGTTCAACCTGTCTCACACGTGGCTGCAATTGGGCCCGCTGCGGCCGCGAGTGAAGAACGCGCAGGTGGAGGGGCTCTACTTCGTGGGCGGCGGCACGCACCCGGGCAGCGGCCTGTTGACCATCATGGAGAGCGCGAACATCGCGGCGGACTACCTCACGCGCGAGGCGGGCAAGGGGCCGCTGAAGGGCTGGCCGTACGTGCCGCCCATGGAGGACGCCGGCGAACAGGCGCCGCCCGGGCCGCGGATGGCCCGGAGCGGCTGAGGGGCGCGCGTCAGACAGCGCCGGGGCGGCAGCTCACCTCCACGAGGATGCCGCCCGGGGCCCGGCAGTAGACGAGGGTGCCCCGGTTGTTGCGGATGACGTCGGACACCTCCAGGCCGTCCGCCTTCACGCGCTCCTGGAAGGCGAGCACGGGGGCTTCGGAGTCCTGGAGGAAGCCGACGTGGAAGTCCTCGGGGAAGACGTCGGAGTCGCGCTTGCGGCGCTGGAGGACGAGCACGAAGCCCTCCGTGCCGCCGAGGATGGCGATGGCGGGCGAGTCATGGTTCTTCGCGTGCGACGTGAAGCCGCAGTAGCGCGTGAAGAAGCGAGCGGTGGCCTGGACGTCGGGGACCTGCAGATCAAGGTGATTCAGCTTCATGGTGGGCCTCGCGAAGACACACGTGTGCCTTCGAAGGGCCGTGGGTCCTGAATCCCGAAGGAGACGGACAAGTGCTTCCACCATGGAAGTGACCGGGGCTCACCGAACCGGTCCGCCGTTTTTCGACCGGCGCGGAGGCTAGGGCAATGGCAGACGGAATGCCAGCCGGGGGCGCTCGAACAGAAGGCCGCATGGGACACGCGGCATTTCAGGGCAAGGCGGGCCGCGACGCCTCGCGAGAGATGATGAGGAGCCAATCCTCCACGACAGGCTCTCCCAGGCGTACCTGGCGCGAGTCGGCCGGGAGCCGCTGGAGTCCCTTCCCGGCGTCGACGAGTGCGAGCCGGTAGGTGTGGATGTCTGCCCCGTCGTCCGTCAACTCCATCTGGGCCTCGAAGGGCTCACACTTCTGGGATGTCACCTCGATGACCCAGCCGTTGAGCTCGAGCGACCGTGGAGATGAGGCCTCGAGCCGGCGCACCAGGACGCCGTCGGGGCTTCCGAAGCCTCGGGCTTCCTCGAACTCGGACAGGCGCACACGCAGGAGGTGCTCCAGTGCCAAGGCCACGGAGTCCACGCGCGACCAACGCTCATGCGGACGCTCGACCTCGAGGATGCTCCGGACTGCGACCGCGAGTTCGCGCTCGCAGCGTCGAACCAGGCCCTCCTCATCGCCAGGGCGGGCATCGACATCTCGCTCCCGCGTCATGGCACCCTCCCATTCGTGCCGCGTAGGCATGTCAGGCGCTGCATCGGGCCTCCACCCCAAGACGGGCACCCACACACTGCGGACTTCATCCGGCCAGCGGACTAGGACACGTACCGTTCCGCCAGCTCCGACACCTGCCCCGTCGCCTGCGCCACCGCGGTCGCCGCTTCCTGCGTCGTGCCCAACTGCCGCAGCGTCGCGGCCATCAGCTCGTCCATCTCGCTCACCGCGCCGAACAGCTGATCCACGCCCGCGTGCTGCTGCGCCACGGCTTCAGCAATCTGCCGCACCGCCGACGCGGACTCGTGCGTGAGCTGGATGAGCTCCCGCAGCCGCTCGCCGCTCTTGCGCAGCGGCACCAGCGCCGCCTCCACGCCCTCCGAGCTCTTGTCCGCCGTGACGACCGCCTCGCCCGTCGCGGCCTCCATGCCCTCCAGCAGCCCGCGCACCTGGCCCGTCGCCTTGATGGACTGGTCCGCCAGCTCGCGCATCTGCCGCGCCACCACCGCGAAGCCCCGGCCCTGCTCGCCCGCGCGGCTCGCCTCGATGGCCGCGTTGATGGCCAGCATGTGCGACTGGTCCGCCAGCGACTTCACCACCTCCGACACCCGGCCCACCTCGCGGGCGCGCGTGCCCAGGTCCACCACCTGCTGGTTCAGCCCGTGCGTCAGGCCTCGGATGTCCGCGAGCCCCTGCTCCGTGCCCGACAGCGACTCCTCGCCCAGCCGGCCCATCGCCGCGGCTCTCTCCGCCACCTGCAGCACGCTCCCCGCGCGGGTGGCCGCCAGCTTCGACATCTGCTGGATTTCCTGCGCCGTCGTGCGCGCCTGGTGGAGGGCCGCCGCCTGCCGCGACAGGGTGCGGTTCTGCTGGTCGCTCGCCTCCGTCAGCCGCGTGCCCGCCTTCGCCAGGTGCCCCGCCGACGAGCTCAGCGCCCGGGGCAGCTCCTGCAACTGCTCATAGAGCAGCCACGTGCGCGCGGACAGGTCGCCCAATTCATCCGTGGACACCCACTGCGGCGGCGCCGCGCGGCCCTCCACCAGCGCGTCCAGCGACGCCCCTATCGCCTTCGCGCCCTGCGCCAGCCTGCGCGCCGCCCACGCCGCGGTGAAGATGGCCCCCAGCGCCGCGAACCCGCCCAGGAGCGCCACCGGCAGCGTCAGGTCCCGCTGCAACGGCTGGATGCGCGCGCGCACCCGCGCCGCGCCCCGGTACTCGCCCGACAGCTCCAGGTCGTCCGCCAGCGACGACAGGTTCTTCTCCAGCCGCAGCTGCAACGTCGCGATGCTCGTGATGCACGTAATCAGCAGCGCGGACACGACGATGGCCGGCAGGAACCAGCTCTGCCGGGGCAGGAACAGGCCTTCGCCCGGGGGCCGCTCGTGCGGCGCGCGGCGGAACGCCTCCAGCGTCACCGCGGCCAGCGCCTTCTCATAGAGCATGTACAGGATGGGCGCGCTGAAGAGGCCCGCGCTCATCGCCACCGCCACGCCCACCAGGATGACGCGCGGCGGACGGTCCAGCGCCAGGCCAATGGCGCCGTTGAAGAAGATGCCGCCCAGGAACCAGCCGGACTGCGCCTCCACGAACGTGAGCACGCCCGGCAGCCGCAACAGCCGCCCCAGCCGCTCCGCCGGCCCCGCGTCCTCCCGCAGCGCATGCCGCAAGAGCGCCCCCACCGCGCCAATGGGCACCACCAGCGCCAGCCCCCCAATGACGATGGGCGTGACCACCCCCAGCACGAACCCCGCGCTGCTCGCGTCCACGTCCAGCAGCTGCATGTCGACGTAGATGGCCGGCGCCACCGCCACCGTGACGACCAGGGTGCGCAGCCAGAGCAGCTTGAAGAGCAGCGCCTGGGTCGAAAGGGGCGAAGGCTGAGTCATCGAAGGACTTATCCGGGAGGGTCACTCCAGACTGAGGGCGAAGCGCGGGTGCGTCAATGCAACGTCCGCTTCTTGTGACGAAGACTCCCGGGTCTTCACGAATAACAGGGACGCAACGGGTAGGGCGGGCAGCGCGGGGGTCGTCTCCGCGTGCGCCCAGCACTGTCCACTGTCTGACACTTCAGGGTGTGACAGTCACGTTACGTCCAAGGAGGGCAGCCGTGCGGACGGGCCCGCGCCGCCTGCCATCCGCCCGCGACGTGTGCACGTTGTCCTCCAGAGCGATTCACACACACCGACGTCAGGAGGACGCCATGGGCGAGTGGACTGACAAGACCAAGGGCAAGGTGAAGGAGACCGTGGGCGCTGCGTCCGGCGACCGTTCGCTGGAAGCCGAGGGCAAGGCGGACACGGCCAAGGGCAAGGTCAAGGGCGTGGTCGAGGACGTGAAGCACGCCGTCAAGGACGCGGTCGACGACCGCGATGCGCCTCGTCGCGACGCGGATCCGTATCAGCGCTAGCGACTGCTCACCGCTTGAAACCCTTCGGGCCGCGGAAGCCACTGCTTCCCGCGGCCCGAGCTGTCTTCAGCGGGTGCTGCTCACTGCCGCAGCTTCTCGCAGGGACACGCCACCTCCAGGAAGGTGGTGGACTTGCCGCTGAGCATCACCCAGAGACAGCGCAACACACAGGCTGTTCCGAACTCCCGGTAGATGAGTCCCAGGTTGGCAACCACCTCACGTCCGGTGATGACCCCGCGCATGTCCCGCTCCCTTGCTTCCTGCCGTCCGACCCGCCGCCCATGGCCTCGTGAGGGGCCGGGCAGAGGTCTTTGCAAAGGGCTGGCCGAGCCTCGGAAAGCGCTCCCGTTCGCCAAGGTCCTGCGGTGAACGTCCCAAGCGCCTGAAACGGCGGCCCTGAACGTCCGCCTGCCCCGGAGTCCTTGAACGAAGCGGTGCCGCGCCCTGAAAACGTTACAGCGCGGGGCTCCGGCCGGAGGACGGGCAGCCTGTCCGCATGCCCTGGCCCGGTGTCCTGCCGGGCTTCGCCGCTCGCGTGCCCCGCTGCCCTGCTGTGGACGTGGCGTCCGCGCAAGACGGGTGGCACATCCACCGACCCGGCTGAATGTATGTCCATGAGGGCCCGCGTGAGGCGGATGCCCCCTGAAGCCGTGCGTTGGAGGTTTCAGCCCGGGTGCGTGAGCCGCCAGGTCGCCACGCCCCGGAGGCCCGCGCGGCGCGTCCAAGCGGTGAGGTGGTGGAAGGAAGGGAGTCGCCATGCGACCGAACGTGTCTTCCAGAATGGGTCTGCCCCTGCTCTCCGAAGGTCTCCTCCGCGCCCAGCGGGGGCTGCGGCGGGTGGCGGTGGGGGTGGACTTCTCCCTGCAATCCGAGTTCGCGCTGGCCCGCGCGCTGCGGCTTCCGCTGGCGCATGGCGCGGCCTTCAGCGTGCTGCACGTCAGCCCGCCGCTGGACGGCCACCAGGGGCCGGACGGGACGGTGGCCTGCGAGCGGTGCTTGCGCAGGTCGGTGACGTCCGCGGCGAAGCGGCTGCGGCAGCGGCCGGACGTGGACGTGCGCGAGGAGCTGCGCACGGGTGACGCGCCGCACGTGGCGGCGGAGCTGGCGAAGGACCAGGGCGTGGAGGTGCTGGTGGTGGGCCGGCCCCACCCGGCCTTTCCGCTGAAGCCGCTGCCGGAGAACTCCATGGTGCTGCGGCTGGTGCGGGAGGTGGACGCGTCCGTGCTGGTGGTGATGCCGCACCCGGGCCGCGTCTACCACCGGCCCCTCGTCGCGGTGAACTTCTCGCGCGAGTCCCGCCGCGCGCTGGAGCTGACCATGCGCCTGTGCCCAGCCTCGACGCCCATCGAGGTGCTGCACGTGGTGGACCTGCGCGCGGAGGAGGAGGCCCTGCGCCACCAGGACGGCCACCTGACGCAGGAGCTCCAGCTGCGGCAGGAGCGCGAGGACGCGGCGCGCAGGGCGCTCGGGCGCTTCCTGGCGCCGTACCGCGAGACGGGCCGCGTGATGGAGAGCCGCCTGCGCTTCGGGGACCCGCGCGAGTGCATCCTCGCGGAGGCCTTCGAGCGGGAGTCGGACCTGCTGACGCTGGGCATGTCCTCCGCGAATCCGCCGTCCGAGCTGGCCGAAGGCGTGCTGCGGCGCTCGCACTGCGACGTGCTCATCTCCCGGCACGCCGCCCCGCCCGCCGCCCTGCCGGACGGAGGGAACGTGCCGGCTTCCTGAAAGCAGGGAAGTCCAGCGCGGCGGCCCGCGCGGCGTTATGAGGGGCGGCACCTTGTCACCTCCCACGCCGTCGACACCCTCTTCGCTCCGTGCCCGCCTGAAGAACGCGGGCGTCCTCTTCAAGCAGCTGCCGGGCACCTTCCGCCTCTTCTGGCGGGCGAGCCCCCGGGGCGCGGTGGTGCTGGGCGCGCTCACGCTGGTGGCGGCGGTGCTGCCGGCGGGCATCGCGTGGGTGGGCAAGCTCATCGTGGACACGGTGGTGGCCGCGGCGAAGGGCGACGCGGCGGCGCACTCGCGCGTGCTGGGGCTCGTCGCCACGGAGTTCGCGCTGATGATTGCCTCCGCGGTGGTGGACCGGGGGCTCACGCTCACGAAGGACCTCTTGCGCGCGCACCTGGGCAACCTGCTCAACGAGCGCATCCTCCAGAAGGCGCTGGACCTGGAGCTGCGGCACTTCGAGGACTCGGACACCTACGACAAGATGCAGAACGCGCGGCGCGAGGCGAACGCGCGCCCGCTGTCGCTGGTGATGCAGGCGTTCAGCATCGTGCGCAACGTCATCACCCTGTCCACCTACGCGGTGCTGCTCGTGGCGCTGTCGCCGTGGAGCGTGGCGGTGCTGCTGCTCGCGTCCATCCCCGCGTTCATCGCGGAGGCGCGCCTGGCGGCGGAGGGCTTCCGGCTGTACTCGTGGCGCGCGCCGGAGGGCCGCAAGCTCAACTACCTGGAGTGGATCCTCACGCGCGACAGCACCGTGAAGGAGGTGAAGCTCTTCGGGTTGGGGCCGCTGGTGCTGGGCCGCTACCGCACGCTGTTCCAGAAGTTCTTCGCGGAGGACCGGGCGCTCGCGCGCAAGCGCATGGTGTGGGGCCTGGGGCTGGGCCTGCTGTCGCTGGCGGCCTTCTACGGCTGCTACCTCTTCGTCGCGAGCAAGGCCGCGTCCGGCGGCATCTCCGTGGGCGACATGGTGCTGTACCTGGCGGTGTTCCGGCAGGGGCAGGCCGCGTTCCAGGGCATCCTCACCAGCGTGGGCTCCATGTACGAGGACGCGCTCTTCATGAGCAACCTCTTCGCCTACCTGGACATCCCCACGGTGGCGAGCACGCCCCGGGCCCTGCCCACCGTCTCGCCGCCGCGTGGACGCACCAACGCCATCGAGCTGCGCGACGTGTCCTTCCGCTACGCGGGCAAGGACGCGTGGGCGCTGCGCAACGTGTCGCTCACGCTCAAGCCCGGCCAGAAGCTGGCGCTGGTGGGGGAGAACGGCGCGGGGAAGAGCACGCTGGTGAAGCTGCTCTTGCGCATGTACGAGCCCACGGAGGGCGCCATCCTCTACGGCGGCGTGGACACGGCGCGGATGGACGCGGACGACCTGCGCGGCCGCTTCGGGGCGGTGTTCCAGGACTTCGTGCGCTATCAGTTCAGCGTGGCGGAGAACATCGGCCTGGGCCACGTGCCCGCGCTGGAGGACCGGCCCGCCATCGAGCGGGCGGCGGAGCAGGGCGGGGCCAACTCCGTCATCGCGACGCTGCCCAGCCAGTACGACACGATGCTGGGCGGCTGGTTCGAGAAGGGCCAGGAGCTGTCCAGCGGTCAGTGGCAGAAGCTGGCCGTGTCCCGCGCCTTCATGCGCGACGACGCGGAGGTGCTCATCCTGGACGAGCCCACCGCCAGCATCGACGCGGAGGCGGAGCACGCCCTCTTCGAGCGCTTCCAGGCGCTGGCCGCGGACCGCATCGCCATCGTGATTTCGCACCGCTTCTCCACGGTGCGCATGGCGGATCAGATCGCCGTGCTCCACAACGGGACGGTGCAGGAGCTGGGCAGCCACGACGAGCTGATGGCGCTCGACGGGCGGTACGCGCACCTGTTCCGGCTGCAGGCGCGCGGCTACCGGGACTGAGGCTTCAGGCCTGGGCCTTGGCGCCGCCGGGCAGGTGGTCGCGGATGACGCCCAGGAAGTACGGCTTGCCGTAGTACTGGCTCATCTTCCCCAGCAGCTTGCCGTTGCGGAACAGCAGGAAGGTGGGGATGCCGAACAGGCCGAAGCGCGTGGCCAGGGCCTCGTGCTCGTAGGCGTTGACCTTGACGACGCGCATGGGGGCGCCGTCCAGCTCCTGGAGGAGCTCGGGTTCGGCGGCCGCGTAGATGTCGCAGTTCGGGCAGCCGGGGCCCCAGAAGTCCACGACCACCAGCTCGTCTCGGGGTTCCATGACGAGCGAGTCGAAGGTCTCGGTCGTCGCCTCGATGCTTACGGGATGCGCCATGGCGTCTTCCTAATGCCCGGGGGACCGGGCTTCCATCCAGGCCGCCAGCCCCGGGGGCAGGCGGCCGGGAGGGATGGAGGGGGCGGGCGTGTCAGGTTGTCCAGATATGTCTACAGGCGTCGGGTGGACGAAACCCGACATGCACGCTGCGCACGGGGGCCCAGGCACCATAAGGTGCGAGCCCTGGTGGCTGTCGATGTCGTGGAGGGGTCATGCACGAGTGGTTGGAGGCACTGCGCAAGTCGGCGAAGGCGACCTCGGAGGGTGTGCAGGCGGAGGAGGTCCGCCGCGCGGAGACGGAGTGCGGCGTCCCGTTCCCCGAGGACCTGGCGGACCTGTACCAGGCGCTCAACGGCGGTGAGTTCCAGGGCGAGGTGCGGCTGTACCCGCTGCGTGGCGGCGAGGGTGCGCCCAGCGTCCTGGAGAAGAGCCGGCTGATGGTGGTGGGCCTGCCCGCCGCGGGCGTGTGGCGCTTCGGGTTGAAGGGGGCGCACCGGCACCTGTTCGTCGCGCGCAAGTCCGCGATGGAGGAGCAGGGGGACGGTGGCGGGCCGCTGCCCGGCTGGGTGGACGGGCTGGACGGGGACGATTGGGTCTTCGGCACCTGGGACGGCGAGAAGAAGGAGATGCGGCTGTACCGCACGCTCAAGGACATGCTCGAGGTGCTGATTCCGCCCGTCGAGGAGGTGGAGAGCTTCGGGGAGCGGACCTTCGCGCGCGCGATGAACGCCGTGCTCCAGGGCGCGCTGTCCGGCGCCGCGGCCGAGGCGGCGGACGAGGACGAGGAGGGGCCCGCGGGCCGTGGCCGCGACTACACGAGCGACCTGGCCGCCCTGGCCCGTGAAGCGGGCGAGGACGAGGAGGCCGAGGTGTCCAGCGAAGAGGAGCTGGAGGCGGAGATGGCCGAGGACGCCGGCGAGGAGGAAGCCCCCGAGCAGGAGGAGCTGTTCGAGGAGCCCGAGTCGAAGCGCCCCGCCGCGAAGAAGGCCCGCCGCGAGAAGGCCGCCCCCGTCGCCACGGAAGAGCCGTCCGGGCCCGCCGGGAAGAAGGCCGCGGCCACCAGAGCGGAGGCGCCGAGCGAAGCTGGCCCCACCGGGGAGGGAGCACGCAAGGCGGCTGGCAAGAAGGCCGCGCCCGCGCGTGGGGCCGCGAAGAAGGCCACGGGCAAGGCTGCCGTGAAGAAGGGCGCCACCGCGAAGGAGGGGGCTGCCCAGAAGCGTGGCGCCACCGCGAAGAAGGGTGCCACCGCGAAGAAGGGTGCCACCGCGAAGAAGGGCGCCGCCGCGAAGAAGGGCGCCGCCGCGAGGAAGGGCGCCCGAGAAGCGTGGCGCCAC
>NZ_JBKGHJ010000257.1:0-12011 GCF_046520365.1 Corallococcus sp. 4LFB | reverse complement strand
GCGCGGGGGCGGGCGCGGCGGGCGGCGGGGCGGCGTTCGGGTCGACGATGTCGCTGATGCGTTTGACGACCGTCTTGCCGCTCATGTCCACGACCTTGAACTCCTCCTCCTCCGGGAGCTCGCCCGCGTCCTGCTGCTTGTGCGTGTCCGGCTTGAAGCGCTTCTTCTCCACCGGCTCCTGGCCGCGGTAGTGGCGCAGGATGGCGTGCTCGATTTCGCGGTCGCCCGCCACCATGGGGACCACGCGGGCGCGCGTGCGCGCCGCGACCTGATCCAACGTGGCCAGGTCCGTGGGGTCGGACATGGCCAGCACCAGCGTCTTCCCGTTGTCCTTGAGCTGCACGGGGAAGACGCCCTTCTGCTCGGCGAGCCCCACGTCCACGCGCGAGAGCGCGGCCGCGTCCTTCGTCAGGTTGCCCAGCTGCACGCGCGGCATTCCCAGGCCCTGGCAGATGGCCTGGGTGATGGTCTCCTCGGAGGCCAGGCCCAGGTCCGCGATGACGCGCGACACGCGTCCGCCCCACTGGTCCAGCGACGCGAGCGCGCTGCGTAGCTGCAACTCGTCGATGACGCGCGCCTTGACGAGGATGTCCGCGATGCGATTCCGGGAAGGGGGAGCCATGGGGTGGGGATTCTAGCGTCTGATGGCGCGGACGCTCAGTCCACGTCAATGAACATGCCTGAAGGCATGGGAACATGCCTTGAGAGCAAGGAGGCTTGCCCCATGCAGCCCTTCGCGGACGCCGCCACCCAGCTGTGCCCCTACTGCGGTGAGGAGGTGGAAGTCGACGTGGACTCGCTGGGCGCCTCCACCGAGTCCTACGTGGAGGACTGCCCCGTCTGCTGCCGCCCCTGGCAGGTGCGCGTCACCCGGGACGACGACGGCGCCAGCGTCTTCCTGGGCCGCGACGACGACTGACACCCCGGCGGCGGCCTCCTGGCGGGAGGGCAGGCGAGCGGGCGCGACAGCCCCTTTCCAGGGCTCCAGGACGGCGGGGGCCGTTGCTTGACACGTCCCGAAGCATGGTTCTCTTGAGTCTGTGAGGGCGCTGCCGGGCGCTCCTGGAAACAGGGTCCCGGCCGCCCGCTTCGACAACGACCGTGAACCCGCACAACGTGCGTCCCGTGGGACGTCACGAACAGGAGACGACCATGCTGAACCACCGCAATCCCTACAACGCCGCCGTTGCCCTTCCCCTGCTGCGCGACTTCGACTTCCTCTTGCGCGAGTTGGCGTCGCCGGGCGCCCGCAACGACGCCGAGCGCACCGTCACGCCCGCGGCGGACATCCTGGAGGCCGAGTCCGGCATCACGCTGCGCGTGGACCTGCCCGGCCACGACGCCAAGGCCATCCAGGTGAAGGTGGAGGACGGCGTGCTGACCGTGCGCTCCGAGCGCAAGGCGGAGACCGTTCCGGAGGGGAGCACCCTGCGCCGCCAGGAGCGCGCCTCGGGCGTCTACGCGCGCCAGTTCCGCCTGCCTGACACGGTGGATGCCACCCGCGTGGAGGCCCGCTACGACAATGGCGTGCTCACCCTCACCCTGCCGCGCCGCGAGGAGACCAAGCCCCGCGTCGTCGAGGTGAAGGTCCAGGGTTGATGCACATGCATCAACGCGTCCGATGGATGCCAGGGCATCCACCTATCAGGGAGGCCGCTGCCCTCGCTGCGGCGAGGCGCGGCGACTCCCGCAAGCATCCTTGCGACCCGAGGGCTTCCGCGGTGGCCGGCGGAAGCCCCCGTCCCCTTACTTGCGAGCAGCGCTGGTGTTGAGCGCCAGCGGAACCCGGAACAGCTCCATCACCTGCGTCACGTCCAGCGGCTTGGCCAGGCACGCCACCGCGCCGGCCTGCTTGGACTGCTCCACCACGTCGGGCGTGTGATTGCTCGTCATGGTGATGAGGCGCACGCCCTCCATCTGCTTGCGCGCGCGGATGCGCTTGCAGACCTCGATGCCGTCGATGTCCGGCATGTTGAGGTCGATGATCATCCCGTGCGGCTTCTGCTCCGACACCAGCAGCAGGGCCTCCACGCCGCTCGTCGTCGTCTGGAGCTCCACCTGGTTCGCATGCGGCTTGAACGCGCGCTTGATGGCGTCCAGCACCGGGCGCTCGTCGTCCACGACCAGCAGGCGCACCGTGCTGCTGCCCAGCTCCTCGGGCACGGGCATCTGGTGGGTGACCAGGAAGGTGCGCAGGTCGGTTGAACGCACACGCCGGTGGCCACCCGGAGTCCGGAAGGCCATCAGGATGCCGCGGTCGATCCACTTGCTCACCGTCGACGGGTCCACCTGAAGCAACCGACTGATGTCGTGCGTCGTGTAGAGCTGGTCCGTCATCGCCGTACTCCCCTCGGACTGCATCGTTCCACTAGCCATGGAAATAAACACCTACCTTGAATGCGGGGTTTGATCAACCCACCCTACGACGTGCTGCGTTTACCTGTGCTTCGCATCAGACCCACGGCGTCGTCCCAACGGCCACTGGCACGGAGGCACAGCTCGACCAGCTCACGGGCGGCTCCGTGACCGCCCACGTTCTGCGTAACGAAGTCCGCCTCCTGGCGCACCTCTGGAACGGCATCCGCCGGACAGGCGGAAAGCCCGGAGAGCGACATGGGGTCCAGGTCGTTGAGGTCGTCTCCCATATACGCGCACTGATTCGCGGGTATCTGGAGTTGGGCGAGCAATTCCTGGAGAGCGGGACCCTTCTCCTTGCGGCCCTGGAAGACGGCGGCGAGGCCGAGTTCCCGGCCCCGGGCTTCCACGATGCGGGAGCTGCGCGCGGTGAGGATGGCGGCGGGCAGGCCCACCAGCCGGGCCATGACGAGCGCATGGCCGTCCTTCACGTTGAAGCGCTTCATCACCTCGCCGTTGTCGCCGTAGTACAGCGCGCCGTCGGTGAGGACGCCATCCACGTCGAACACGAGCAGTCGCACGCGCGACGCACGGGACGTCAGCTCTTCCTTACCCGGTTTGGAAGGCGCTTCCGTCTGCATGGCCTCCTCACCTTTCGCGTCCATCAACTGGCTTCGTGACCCAGCGCGCGGCGGATGCTGAGCACATCTCGTACCACGTCCTCGAACATCTGTGGATTGAGCGAGCACGGACCGTCACACAGGGCACGGTCGGGGTCTTCGTGGACTTCTGTGAATAAAGCGTCAATCCCGGCGGCGGCGGCGCTCCGGGCGAGCAGTGAGACGAACCGGCGCTCGCCGCCTGTCTTTCCGTCGCTGGAGGAGGGGAGCTGGACGGCGTGGGTCGCGTCCATGCACACCACGAGGCCGGCCTCGCGCATCTGGGCGAAGCCGCGCATGTCCACGACGAGGTTGTTGTAGCCGAAGGAGGAGCCGCGCTCGGTGACGAGCACGTTGGGGTTGCCCGCCTCCACGGCCTTCCTGGCCGAGTGGACGATGTCCTTGGGGGCGACGAACTGTCCCTTCTTCAAGTTCACCCCCTTGCCCGAGCGGGCCACCGCCTCCACCAGGTCCGTCTGACGGCAGAGGAAGGCCGGTATCTGGATGATATCCACGACTTCAGCGGCAGGCCCGACGTGGCTGGTTTCATGGACGTCCGTGAGAACGGGCACCCCCACCTCCCGGCGGATGCGGTCCAGGATTCTCAGACCTTCCTTCAAACCCGGTCCGCGGAAGGACTTGCCGCTGGTCCGGTTGGCCTTGTCATAGGAACATTTGAAGGCATACGGGACGCCCAGCCGGGCGGTGATGCCCTTGAGCAGGTGGGCGTGGCGCAGGGCCATCTCCTCGGACTCGATGCTGTCCGGGCCGGCGATGACGAAGAGGCGCTGGCCGGGGCCGACCTTGTGGCCGCACAGCTCGATGGAGGGGGTGTTGCTCATGCGCGCACCGGGGTGGCGGGGGCCTGGGTCCGGTGGGCGTCCCGCTGGGCGAGCGCCGCGCCGATGAAGCCGGAGAACAGGGGGTGGGGGGCGAAGGGCTTGCTCTTGAACTCCGGGTGGAACTGGCAGCCGACGAAGTACGGATGGTCCGCCAGCTCAATCATCTCCACCAGGTTCAGCTCCGGGTTGTGGCCGGAGATGACGAGCCCGGCCTCCTGGAGGCGGCCGCGGTAGGCGTTGTTGACCTCGTAGCGGTGGCGGTGGCGCTCCTGGATGGACTCCTGGGCGTAGAGCTTGTGCGCGACGGTGCCGGCCTTGAGCGCGCACGCGTAGCTGCCCAGGCGCATGGTGCCGCCCTTGTCCTGCACCTTCACCTGGCTCTCCATGAGCGTCACCACGGGGTGCGGGGTGTGCTCGTCGAACTCCAGGCTGTTGGCGCCCTTCAAGCCCAGCACGGTGCGGCTGAACTCCACCACGGCCATCTGGAGGCCCAGGCAGATGCCGAAGAAGGGCAGCTTGTTCTCCCGCGCGTAGCGGACGGCGGCGATCTTCCCTTCGGTGCCGCGCACGCCGAAGCCGCCGGGCACGAGCACCGCGTCCACGCCCGCGAGCGTCTTCTCCGGCCCCTGCGCCTCCACGTCCTGGCTGTCCACGAAGCGCAGCTTCACGCGCACGTCGTTGGCGATGCCGCCGTGGAGCAGGGACTCGTTGAGGCTCTTGTAGCTCTCCGTGAGGTTCACGTACTTGCCCACGATGGCGACGGTGACTTCACCGCGCGCGGGCTCGTAGATTTTGCGGACGATGGTCTCCCACTTCTCCAGGTGGGGGGCGCGGCTCCAGATGTTGAGCACCTCCGCCAGCCGCTCATCCAGGCCCTGGCGGTGCAGCTCCAGGGGCAGCTCGTAGATGCTGCGCACGTCCGGGGACGTGAACACGTTGCCGTTGTCCACGTTGCAGAACATGGCGATCTTGTCCTTCAGCTCGCGCGAAATCTCCCGGTCGGTGCGGCACAGGAGGAAGTCCGGCTGGATGCCGATCTCGCGCAGCTTCATCACCGAGTGCTGCGTGGGCTTGGTCTTCACCTCGCCCGCGGCGCCGATGTACGGCAGCAGCGTCAGGTGGATGTAGACCGCGTTCTGGCTGCCCACGTCGTAGCGCATCTGGCGGATGGCCTCGAGGAAGGGCAGGGACTCGATGTCGCCCACCGTGCCGCCGACCTCCACGATGACGACGTCCACGTCCTGGGCGGCCTGGCGGATGCTGGCCTTGATCTCATCCGTGATGTGCGGAATCACCTGGACCGTCTTGCCCAGGTATTCACCCCGGCGTTCCTTGGTGATGACCGCGTTGTAGATGCGGCCGGACGTGAAGTTGTTGAGGCGGCTCATCCGGGCGTGGGTGAACCGCTCGTAGTGGCCCAGGTCCATGTCGGTCTCGCCACCGTCCTCGGTGACGAACACTTCGCCGTGCTGGAAGGGGCTCATCGTGCCCGGATCCACGTTGATGTAGGGATCCAGCTTGATGAGGGTGATGTCCAGCCCGCGGTTCTCGAGGAGGGCGCCAATGGATGCGGAGGCCAGTCCCTTCCCCAGCGAGCTGACCACGCCGCCCGTCACGAAGATGAACTTGGTTTTCTTGGAGCGCATGTCCCTTCCTGCCAAGAGGGCCAGGGGGCGTCAAATAATCTCTGCCGGCTGGACGCCCGGCTGGCCCCGCCCCGCGGCGTCAGCCCTTCACTGCGCGTCCCAACCGCCAGGGCGGGCGACCGCGAACTGCTGGGCGGTGGGCTGGCCCACGCGGAAGCGCCGCAGGTCGCACCCCCGGCAGCTCCAGCCCTCCCAGCCTTTCTTCACCACCTGGTGCAGGCAGGCGTCGTAGTTGGGACAGAAAAGATTGCGCTGGTCATCCACCGTCTCTTCATCACGGAGGGCGGAGGGCAGGGGAATGGGACACGGCGTGATGGACACGGCAGTTCTCCGGCAGGCGACCCAACGGTCGTGGATGGCGCTTCCCCCCGGCGGCCACGAACCGGCGGGGGGACAGGACATTCCCGGTGGGGAAGGGGGACAAAAAAAGTCGCCCCCGCCGGCAAAGGCAGGGGCGACTCTGTACCGCGGGCGTCACTTCCGCCGGGCAGACACCGCGTTAGCAGGCCACCGCGACGGAGGTGGACGCCTTGGTCTTGCTGTCGTTCAAGGCATCACCTCCTTTCTTGCGGCAGCAGAGATAATGCGTGCCCCCATTTCGCGCCACGAAGACCTCAGGGGCCCGGGGCCCGTCCGGGGGACGAGCGTTCAGGCGGCGACGACCTGGCGCTCCACGAGGCGGCGGTAGAGGCCGTCCTGCGTCATGAGGCTGGCGTGGGTGCCGCTCTGCACCACGCGGCCGGACTCCAGCACCAGCACGCGCTGGGCGTTGGCCACGGTGGACAGGCGGTGGGCGATGATGAGCGTGGTGCGGCCCTGCATCAGCCTGTCCAGGGCGTCCTTGACCAGGTGCTCGCTCTCCGCGTCCAGGGCGGACGTCGCCTCGTCCAGGATGAGGATGCGCGGGTCCTTGAGCACGGCCCGCGCGATGGCCACGCGCTGCTTCTGGCCGCCCGACAGCTGCACGCCGCGCTCGCCCACCTCCGTGCGGTAGCCGTCCGGGAAGCGCTGGATGAAGTCGTGCGCGTTGGCGGCCCGGGCGGCGGCCTCCACCTGCGCGTCGGTGGCGTCCGGGCGGCCGTAGCGGATGTTGTCCGCGATGGAGCAGGAGAAGAGCAGGGGCTCCTGGGCGACCATGCCCACGTGGCGCCGCAGCCAGCTGGGGTCCAGGGACGGGAGGGGGCGGCCGTCCAGCAGCAGCTGGCCCTGGAGCGGATCATAGAAGCGGGACAGGAGGGCGGCGAGGGTGGACTTGCCCGCGCCGGAGGAGCCCACCACGGCGACGACCTCGCCGGCCTTCAGCGTGAGGTCGATGCCCTGGAGCACCGGCACGTCCGGGCGCGTGGGGTAGGCGAAGTGCACGTCCCGCAGCTCCACGCGGCCCTCGATGGTGGCGGGGCGCTCGCCTTGCGTGGCGGGGATGGCGGGCGCGCGGTCCATCAATTCGAAGACGCGCTCCGCGGCGCCCGAGGCGCGCATGAAGTCCGCCCAGAGGTCGGCCAGGGAGCCCAGGGAGACGGCCACGAGCATGGTGTAGATGAGGAACGAGGTGAGGGAGCCCACGGAGAGCTCGCCGTTCACCACCAGCCGGCCGCCGTACCAGAACACCACCACCGCGGAGACGTAGCCCGCGCTGGAGGCGCCTCCCATGAAGGCGGCGGACTGGCGCGCGCGGTGGCGGGCGACCTCGTAGGCGTGGCGTACGGTGTTGCCGTAGCGCGCGACCTCCGACGGCTCCGCCGCGAAGGAGCGCACGGTGCGCAGGCCGGACAGGCTCTCCTCGGCGACCTCGCTGGCCTTGGCGAGCGCGTCCTGCACGTCGCGAGACAGCCCGCGCACGCGCCGGCCGTAGACCATTCCGCCCACGACCACGAGGGGCACGATGGCGAGCATCAGGAACGTGAGCGACGCGGAGGTGTAGAAGAGCAGCACGATGCCGCCCAGGACCTGCACGGCGTTGCGCAGCCCCTGGGAGATGTTCACGCTCACGGTGTTCTGGAGCACGGTGGTGTCGGAGGCGAGCCGGCTGGTGAGCTCTCCGGTGCGGTGCGTGTCGAAGAAGGCCACCTCCTGGTCCATGAGGCGCTGGAAGAAGTCATGGCGCAGGCGCATGACCACGCGCTCGCCGGCGGTGCTGAAGAGGTAGTAGCGCAGGGCGGTCGCGACGCCCTGGACCAGGAAGACGGCCAGCATGACGAGCGCGGCCTTGTCGATGAGGTCGCGGTTCTTCGCGTTGAGGGCCTCGTCGATGAGGATGCGGACGCCCTGGGGGTACACGAGGCTGGCGCCGCTGCTGATGAGCAGGAAGACGGTGGCGAACAGCAGCGCGCCGACCTCGGGGCGGGCGAGGGCCAGCAGGCGGCGAGCCGTGACCCCGGAGGGGCGGCGGGATGTCGGAGCGGTGACGGAGGGAGGCACCGGCGGAGCCTACTGGACTGTCGGGGGGCGCGCAGCCTGCCTGGTGACGCAGGGCCGGGATGCAGGCGGGAGGCCCGGGTGGTATTCCGGAGGGGTTCCAGGAAGCGTTCCACGCGAGGAGGGGCCATGGAGAAGCGCGTCTTTGGCAACACCGGGGTGGCGGTGCCCGTCATCGGACAGGGCACCTGGCAGATGGAGGACGACGACGCGGAAGGGGCCATCCGCGCGCTGCGCGCCGGGTTGGACCTGGGGCTCACGCACCTGGACACCGCGGAGCTCTACGGGCACGGCCGCGTGGAGGAGACGCTGGTGGCGAAGGCCATCGCGGGCCGGCGCGACGAGGTGTTCCTCGTCTCCAAGGTGATGCCGTCCAATGCGACGCGCCGGGGCGCGGTGGCCGCCTGCGAGCGCAGCCTGAAGCGGCTGGGCACGGACCGGCTGGATTGCTACCTGCTGCACTGGCCCGGCTCCCACCCGCTGGAGGGCACGGTGGAGGCCTTCGAGGAGCTGGTGGCGGCCGGGAAGATCCGCTCCTGGGGCGTGAGCAACTTCGGGGTGGAGGACCTGGAGGAGGTGCTGGCGCTCGCGGGCAAGGGCCGCATCGCGTGCAACCAGGTGCTGTACCACCTGGAGGAGCGCGCCATCGAGCACGCCGTCGTCCCGTGGTGCGAGTCCCAGGGCGTGGCGGTGGTGGCCTACAGCCCGTTCGGCAACGGGCGGTTCCCGTCGCCCACCAGCGCGGGCGGCAAGGTGCTGGCGTCCATCGCGAAGGCGCATGGCGTGACGCCCTTCCAGGTGGCGCTCCAGTTCCTCGTGCGCCGGCCGTCCATGTTCGCCATCCCCAAGGCGAGCGACGTGGCGCACGTGCGCGACAACGCGAGCGCGGCCTCGCTGAAGCTCACGCAGGAGGAGCTCCAGCGCATCGACGCGGCCTTCCCGAAGGGCGTCGAGCCGGACGAGCTGCCGGTCATCTGACGCCGGCGCGCTCGCGCAGCACGGCCTCCACGCGGGCCACGTCCTCCGGCACGTCCACCGCCACCGTGCGCCAGGACACCTGGGCGCAGCGGATGCGCAGGCCGTGCTCCAGGGCGCGCAGCTGCTCCAGCTTCTCCGCCTCCTCCAGCGGGGTGGGCTCCAGCGTGGCCAGCTGGAGCAGCGTGTCCCGCCGGTAGCCGTAGAGGCCCAGGTGGGCCCAGCGGCGCACGGGCGTGCCGGGTTCGCGGGCGTGCGGCACCGCGGCGCGGCTGAAGTAGAGCGCGTCGCCGTTGAGGGCGAGCACGGCCTTCACCACGTTCGGGTTGTCCACCTCCGCCGCTTCCAGGGGGCGCACCAGGGTGCCCATGTGCACGGCGGGGTCCTGGAAGAGGCCCGCCAGCACCTGGAGGGCGGCGGGGTCCACGAGCGGTTCGTCCCCCTGCACGTTCACCCACACGTCCACGTCCGGGCGGGAGCGGGCCACCTCCGCGATGCGGTCCGTGCCGGTGGGGCAGGCGGGGCTGGTCATCACCGCGCGGCCGCCGAAGCCCTCCACGACGTCGCGGATCCGCGCGTCGTCGGTGGCCACCCACACCTCGTCGAAGGCGCTGGCCTCCTGACAGCGGCGCCAGACGTGTTCGACCATGGGCGTGCCGGCGATGAGGGCGAGCGGCTTGCCAGGGAAGCGGGTGCTGGCATGGCGGGCGGGGATGACGGCCACGGTGCGGGAGGCGGGCATGGGGCGGCATCTATCAGATTCAGGACGCCTCGCCGCGTCCGGGAGGCGGGTGACCGTTGCCTACCACTGGCCAGAAATGGCGCCGTGCCTAGGTTCCGGGGCGACATGAAGAAGGTCATCCACATCGTTGGCGCGCGTCCGAATTTCATGAAGGTGGCTCCCATCCACCGGGCCATCTCCGCGCGCGGGTCCCTGCAGCAGCTCGTCATCCACACCGGCCAGCACTACGACGCGAAGATGAGCGACGTCTTCTTCGCGGACCTGGGGCTGCCTCCGCCCGAAATCCACCTGGGCATCGGCTCCGGGAGCCATGCCGAGCAGACGGCGAAGATGATGGTGGAGATGGAGAAGGTCTTCCTCCAGGAGAAGCCGGACCTGGTCTCCGTGGTGGGAGACGTGAACAGCACCATCGCCGCGGCGCTGGTCACGTCCAAGCTGGCCATCCCGCTGTCCCACGTGGAGGCGGGCCTGCGCAGCTTCGAGCGGCACCAGCCGGAGGAGATCAACCGCGTCGTCACCGACCGGCTCTCCGACCTGCTGCTCACGCCGTCGCGCGACGCGGACGCGAACCTTTTGAAGGAGGGCATCGACCCGAAGCACATCCACCTGGTGGGCAACGTGATGATCGACTCGCTCCTGTCGTCCAAGGAGAAGGCCGACCAGCTGCCCACGCTGAAGACCCTGGGCCTGACGCCCAAGGGCTACGTGGTGGCGACGCTGCACCGGCCGTCCAACGTGGACAACCCGAAGCTGCTGGCGGGCCTGCTGGGCGTGCTGATGGACGTGGCGAAGCAGTTGCCCGTCGTGTTCCCGGTGCACCCGCGCACGCGCAAGATGATTTCCGAGCAGGGCCTGGGCCCGAAGCTGGAGCAGACGCCGGGGCTCAAGCTGGTGGACCCCATGGGCTACCTGGAGTTCCTGTCCGTCACGTCGCAGGCGAAGCTGGTGATGACGGACTCCGGCGGCCTGCAGGAGGAGACCACGGCGCTGAACGTGCCGTGCCTCACCATGCGCGAGCAGACCGAGCGCCCCATCACCGTGGAGGTCGGCTCCAACGAGGTGGTGGGCACCGACCCCGCGCGCATCCGCGAGGCCGCGAACCGCGTGCTGGCCGGCGACTTCAAGAAGGGCCGCGTGCCGGAGCTGTGGGACGGCCGCACGGGCGAGCGCATCGCGGACCTGTACGCGCGCTTCCTGGGCGTGGCGGAGACGAAGCGCGCCTTCGGGTGAGCGGACGCGTCGCGTGAAGCAGTCAGGCCGCCGGGTGCTCGCGTCTTCGTGCGCGGGGGCCGGGCGGCCTTCGCGTTTCAAGGCGTGGTAGAGCTTCAGGCCCGCCATGCTTGAAGACGCCGACAGCGCTCCGGCCGTGCCCGACGGTTACGTGGACATCCCGTTCGTGGTGGAGCCGAACTACGCGGGGTGGCGGTTGGACCGCTACCTCTGCGAGAAGATCCGCCGCATGGACCTGGAGCGCGTGCGCGGCATCATCCTGCGCGGCGTGCTGTGCGACGAGTACCGGCTCAAGCCCTCCACGCCCGTGTACCCCGGGCTCACCTTCCGCATCCGCCGCCCCGCGAGCCAGGAGCCCGTGACGCCCACGGCGCTGCCCGTCGTGTTCTCCGATGACTGGCTGCTGGTGCTCGACAAGCCGGCGGGGCTGCCCATCCACCCCACCGCGCGCTACCACAAGGGCACGCTGGTGACGCTGCTGCGCGAGCGCTTCGGTGAGCGCTTCGCGGAGCCCGCGCACCGGCTGGACCGCGAGACGAGCGGGCTGGTGGTGTGCGGCCGCACCACCGAGTCCTGCCGCGTGCTGGGCGGGCTGTTCCTGTCGCGCGACGTGCACAAGGAGTATCTGGCGCTGTGCGAGGGCCAGCCCTCCGAGGACACCTTCGTCGTGGACGCGCCCATCGCGGAGGGCACGGACCTCATCCGCATCGCCGTGCGCATCGACCCGGTGGTGGGCAAGCCCAGCCGCACGCGCTTCCAGGTGCTCCAGCGCTTCACGCAGGGCGGTGCGCCGTTCGCGCTGCTGCGCTGCTTTCCGGAGACGGGGCGGCAGCATCAGATCCGCATCCACCTGCGCGAGGCGGGCTTCCCGCTGGTGGGGGACAAGATGTACGGGCCGGACCCCGGCTACTTCGACCGCTTCAGCAAGCACACGCTGGAGCCGGAGGCGTGGGCGCGGCTGCGGCTGCCCCGGCACGCGCTCCACGCGGAGCGCATCACGTTCCCGCACCCCGGCACCGGGGAGACCGTCACCTTCGCGTCGCCGCTTCCGGATGACCTGAAGGACTTCATCGCCGGGAAGGCTCCGGCCTCCTAAGTAGGCCGCCAGAAGTTCCGAGACAAATTCCGGCCGCATGCCCAGCTTCCA
>NZ_JBKGHJ010000256.1:0-12080 GCF_046520365.1 Corallococcus sp. 4LFB | reverse complement strand
GTGTTGGCCGCGACGGCGGTGCCCTGCTGCGCCGGCGTCCCCTGCCCTTCCGGGGGCGTGGCCTGCGCGACGGCCACGCCGCCTCCGCCGCCCAGGACCTTCACCACCAGCTTCGTGCCGGAGGACTGGATGTCCGTCTCCACCTCGCGCTCGTAGCCGATGAGGATGCGCGCGATGGACGAGGACTCCGTGCCGTAGGCCTGGGTGCGGATGCCCGTCACGGTGCCGTTGCCCACCGGCTGCTCCTCCGCCACGCCCTGGAAGACGGCGCCGGACACGTCGATGACGAGCCGGGGCGGATCCGTCATGGTGAAGCTGTTGAAGTCCGGCTTCTTGCTGCCGGTGATCTCCACCGTGCCGCCGTTCACGGTGACGGACGTGATGGTGTTGAAGTCCGCCGGCTGCTGCGCCAGCGCCACCAGCGGCACGAGCCACAACCCGAGCAGCGACACCGCGAAGCCCTTCATCGACCACTCCCGTGACATGCGTCAGAAGACAGACGCGCGCGAAATTATCACGCGCCCGGGAGGCACCAACTTTTCAGGCTGACCGGAACGTCCGCGCTTCAACGCAAGCGCGGTAGGGCCGGCGAGCGCGTGCGGTGCGTGCGCGTGTACTCGATGAGGTTCTTGATGTCGTAGCAGATCTGCCGGATGTCGTGCCCCATCGTCAGCTCGACGTGGCTGTTGCCCTTCACCGGCCGCCACAGCAGGTATTCGCTCTTCGCGGCGCGGTACACGCTGCGCGTGGACTCCACGGAGGCCAGCGGATCCAGGTCCCCGAAGATGATGGCCATGGGGATTTCAATCTTCCCGAAGCCGCGCTTGAAGTCGTAGTCCGTGCGGTAGCAGACCATCTCGCCCCGGCGGATCCACCGGGCGAACTGTTCAAGCACCTTGCGGGGCTCGCGCTCGCCGCCCTCGCGCAGCAGCCAGCGGATGTCGTCGCGGCTGACCCGCTCGGTGTTGACCAGCCGGTTCAGCTTGCGCGTGAAGCGCTGATACAGCGCGGACTCGTCCGCCTGCGCCAGCTGCCGCTCCACCCACTTGAGCACCACGTCCACCGGCACCGCCTTGAACACCAGCGGCTTGGACGCGTCCGGCTCCAGGCGCTTCTGGAGCGAGGGGCTGAAGGCGCCCGCCCCCTTCGCCAGCAGCGAGCGGCCCAGCGACGCCGCGCGGCGGTTGAGATTCAGCCCGCCCAGCGTCAGGTCCACCGCGCTGGCGACCAGCGGCGAGCCGTGCGCCAGCGCGCGCAGCAGCATGAAGCCGCGCCCCAGGTCCGCGGGCGACCCGATGGTGATGAGCCCCTCGAAGTCGTCGTGGATGCCGGCGTAGCCGTAGCCCAGCATGCCGCCCATGGAGTGGCCGCAGTAGAAGACGCGCTCGCGCCGGGTGATGCGCTTGACGCCGGAGACGGCCGCCGGCAGGTCGTAGAGGAAGTAGCTGTCCAGGTCCCAGCCGTAGTCCAGGTCCTGCGGCAGCGGGCGCTTGAAGCGCTCGGCGCGCTCCTTCTGGAAGGCGATGGAGCTCTTGCCGTGCCCGCGCAGCTCCAGGATGTGGATGTCCACGCCGAAGAAGAGCAGGTTCTTGACGAACTGGCCGCTCGTCCACGTGTGCCGGTTCTGGGAGAAGCCGTGCACCAGGAGCAGCGGCTCACCGAACAGCGGCTGCGCGAACGCCTGTTTCACCGGCCGGTAGCGCGTGATGACCAGCGACCAGCCGTCCGCCGTCTCCACCACGTAGTTCGTCTTGGAGTACAGCGCCCGGAAATCGACCTCGTCGACGGTGGGCATCGGGGGTCCCGGAAGCGCTGATCTCCAGTCCGGCAGGCGCATGTCGCAAAGTTACTGCTGCTGCCGCATTGCGCCAAGGCTTCGATCGACCAATTGCTTCACGGCGCCTACCAGGAACAATGAACCCGTCGCCAACACGACACCGTCCGGACGACCCACTGCATCGGCCCTCGCTCCCGCAAGGGCCTCTTCCAGGGAGGCGTGCGAGACGGCCCGTGAACACAAAAGCCGTGCTTCAGCGATGTATCGCTCCGGAGCAAGCGAGCGCGGCGTGTCCAGCGGCGTGAGGTGTACAGAAGCCGCCAGCGGAAACAGGGCCTGCATCATCGGCCCCCGGTCCTTGTCCGCCACCACACCAAAGACGAGGTGCAGCGGCCTGCCCGCGTAGAGGGCGCGCAGCGCCTCCAGCAGCACCGCCACGCCCGCCGGGTTGTGGGCGCCGTCCACCACCACCGTCGGGCCCCGCGCCAGCTCCTCCAGGCGTCCCGGCCAGCGCGCGGTGGCCAGCCCCTCTTGAGCGGCCTCCGGTGTCACCGCCACGCCCCGGGCCTGGAGGGCCTCCAGGCAGGCCAGGGCCACCGCCGCGTTCTGCCGTTGATACGGACCACGCAGCGCGAGCGTGATGCCGTCGAGCGACCAGCCAGCGCCCCGGTACGACAGCGTGTCACTGGCCCCCGGGACGATGCCGAAGTCGCGGCCCTCCAGTTGCACGGGCACGCCCAGCTGCTCCGCGCGGCGCAGGAGCGAGTCCAGGGCCTCCGGCTCCTGCCTCGAAAGCACGACCGGGACGCCCGGCTTGAAGATGCCGGCCTTCTCCCAGGCGATCTCCCGCAGCGTGTGGCCCAGGTACTCCATGTGGTCGAAGGACACGGGCGTGACGCACGTCACGACGGGGTTCGCGGCGGTGGTGGCGTCCAGCCGGCCGCCCAGCCCCGTCTCCAGCACGGCCACGTCCACGCGCTCGCGGGAGAAGTGCCAGAGCGCGACCACGGTGCCGAACTCGAAGTACGTCATCGGCTCCGTCAGCGCGGACGGATAGCGCTCCAGCACCTCCAGGATGCGCTGCCCGAAGACGTCGTCCGGGATGTCCGCGCCACGGACGCGGATGCGCTCGTTGACGCGCACCAGGTGCGGGGACGTGTAGAGCCCCACGCGGTGGCCGGCGGCCTCCAGCGCGCGCGCCACGAAGGCGCAGGTGCTGCCCTTGCCGTTGGTGCCGGCGACGTGCAGCGCCGGGTAGTCGCGCTCCGGGTGGTCCAGCGAGGCGAGCGCGTCCCGCACCCGCTCCAGCCCCAGCTTGATGCCGGAGGGGTTGAGCGCCTGGAAGAAGCGCAGGGCTTCTTCCGGAGTCCGGGGGGCGGCGCGCGGGGCGTCCATGGGGTGGAGGCCCGCCGCCCTACCCCAGCATGCCCATCAGCTGGCCCAGCTTCCCGCGCAGCTCCTTGCGGTGGACGATGGCGTCGATCATCCCGTGGTCCAGCAGGAACTCCGAGCGCTGGAAGCCCTCCGGCAGCTTCTGGCGGATGGTCTGCTCGATGACGCGCGGGCCGGCGAAGCCGATGAGGGCCTTGGGCTCCGCGAGGATGATGTCGCCCAGCCAGGAGAAGGACGCGGCCACGCCGCCCGTCGTGGGGTTGAGCATCACGGAGATGTACGGCTTGCCGCTGGTGCGGAAGCGGGCAATGGCCGCGGACGTCTTCGCCATCTGCATCAGGGAGAAGATGCCCTCCTGCATGCGCGCGCGCCGGAGGCGGAGAACACCACCGCGGGGCACTTGATCTCGAAGGCGCGCTCGAACACGCGCGTGACCTTCTCACCCACCACGGAGCCCATGGAGCCGCCCATGAACTCGAAGACGAAGCAGCCCACGGAGACGGGGTGGCCCTCGATGCGGCCCACGCCGGAGATGAACGCGTCGTTCTCCTCCAGGTTCTTGCGCGTGGACTTGAGCCGGTCCTTGTACTTCTTGGAGTCGGTGAAGCCGAGCGGGTCCTGGGGCTCCAGCTCCTTGTCGAACTCCTCGAAGGAGTCCGGATCCAGCGTGGCCGCGAGGCGCGCGCGAGCCGTCCAGGCGTGGTGGTGCTCGCAGTGCATGCACACCATCCAGTTCTTCTCGAGCTCCTGGCGGTAGATGATTTCGTCGCACTGCTCGCACTTGGCCCAGAGGCCCTGCATGCGGGAGGGCTGGGGCTCGGCGGCGGGCTCGGAGTCGACGGCGATGCGGGGCTTCTTGGAGAACCAGGCCATGAGGCCCGGGGGTTAATCCGGCGGCCGCGAGCCGTCAATACCCCCGTACGGCGCGCCGCGGCACGGCCGGCCCTAGAACTGGAACGTCTCCCCCAGCTCCAGGACGTTCACGGGCAGCGGGGCCAGCTCCTTCTTGAGCTGGGTCACGAACGCGGGCTTCAGGTGGTAGAGCATCACCTGGGCGCCGTTGCGGTCGAACTTACGCAGCTCCGAGCCCACGGTGGCGGGCGTCAGGTGGCCGGAGATGTCCGCCAGGGCCTGGAGGCTGTTGGGGAAGCTGGCCTCCAGCAGCAGCGCCTTCAGGTTCTTCGTGGCGTTGAGCGCCTTCCACAGCTTGTCCGTGGGGCCGGTGTCGCCGCTCATGGCGAGCGACGACTTGCCGTCGCTGATGATGAAGGCGCACGACTCCACGGGGTGGCTCACCGGCACGCTCTTCACGGTGTAGGGGCCCACCTGGAAGGTGCTGCCGGCGCGGAAGGTCTTGATGGCCAGCACGGGCTTGTGGCGCGTGGGGATGCGCGTGAAGTCCGGCCACAGCGAGTTGTTGAACATGTTCTCGCGCAGCGCCCTGGCGCACTCGCGGGAGGCATGGATGGTGACGGGCCTGTCGCGCCGGCCGATGACGAGGTCGGCGAGCAGCGGCAGGTCCTTCACGTGGTCGAAGTGGCTGTGGCCGACGAGCACGTCGTCCACCTTGCACAGCTGCTCCAGCGAGAGCGTCCCGGTGAGTGCGCCCGCGTCGAGCGCGAGCACGTCGTCCACGAGGAAGCAGGTGCTCCTGCACGTGGGAAGCTCGCCGCCGTGGCACCCGAGGACTTGCAGCTTCACGCTAGAGGTCTCCGAACTTCCACTTCATCTCAAGGTAGTTGAGGAAGTCATGCAGCCGGGCCGTGTCATACACGGTCAGCCTGTCACCGCTGCGCTCGAGGAGGCCCGCGCGCTCCAGGCGCTCCAGCATGCTGCGCACCGCGGGCTCGCCCACGCCGATCTGCCGGGGCATCTCCCGCACGGCGAAGTCCACCTCCACGCCCTCCTCCAGCGGCCGGCCGCGCGTCTGGCAGGCCTGGAGGATCTGGTGCACGACGCGGCTGGCGGGGTCGCCGTGGAGCAGGTTTTCAATCTGGGCGTCCGCCTCGGAGAGGCGCTCGGCCAGCTTCTTGATCATCCGCACGGCGATCTCCGCGTTGCCGCGGATCATCGCCTCGAAGGTCTTGGGGTCGATGACGAGCAGCTTCGCGTCGTCATGCACCACGGCGGAGGCGTTCCGGGGCTTGTTGGAGATGATGGCCATCTCGCCGAAGAATTCGCCCGGGCCCAGCACCGCGAGCACCTTCTCCACGTCGCGCACGCGCTTGGAGATGGCGATCTTCCCGGACTGGATGACGAACATCTCCTTGCCGATCTCTCCCTCGCGGAAGAGCTCGGTGCCCTTGGGGAACTCCTTGCCAAAACGTTGAAAGAGGGTTTCCTCGGCGCCCATCTGGCCCGCGAGTCAATCAGCCCCCATCCCACCGGTCAAATATCCCAGACCGATATCGTGCGGGCGCCCGAGGGCTGCGCGCCGCCGCAAACCCGACAGGTGCTCGCCGAGGCCCGAGACAGGGGCCTCCGGGAGGGGTACAAGGCCGGCCCGTGGGAACGACCTACAAGCAGTCCGGAGTAGACATCGAGGCCGGCGACGCGTTCGTCGAGAAGATCAAGCCCCATGCCGCGCGCACCACGCGCCCCGAGGTGTTGGCCGGGGTGGGCGGGTTCGGCGGCCTGTTCGCACTGCCGCCCGGCAAGTACCAGGCGCCGGTGCTGGTGGCGGGCACCGACGGCGTGGGCACCAAGTTGAAGGTGGCCTTCCTGGCGGGGCGCCACGACACGGTGGGCATCGACCTGGTCGCCATGTCGGTGAACGACATCCTGACCTGTGGCGCGGAGCCGCTGTTCTTCCTGGACTACTTCGCCACGGGGAAGCTGGAGGTGGACGCCGCGGCGGAGGTGGTCAGGGGCATCGCCATGGGCTGCGAGCAGGCGGGGTGCGCGCTGCTGGGCGGGGAGACGGCGGAGATGCCGGGCTTCTACGCGCGGGGCGAGTACGACGTCGCGGGCTTCTGCGTGGGCGTGGTGGAGCGCTCGGCCATCATCGACGGCAAGACGGTGAAGCCGGGCGACGCGCTCATCGGCCTCACGTCGTCGGGCCTGCACAGCAACGGCTACTCGCTGGCGCGCAAGGTGCTGCTGGACGACGCGAAGCTGCCCTGGACATGACGCCGCCGGGGCTGGACCGGCCGCTGGGGGACGCGCTGCTGGAGCCCACGCGCATCTACGTGAAGGACGCGCTCGCGCTGTGCCAGGCCGTGAAGGTGAAGGGCATGGCGCACATCACCGGCAGCGGCATCCCGGGCAACCTGCCCCGCTGCCTGCCGGACGGGACGCGCGCGGTGCTGACCGAGTCCTCGTGGAGGAAGCCGGCCATCTTCGACCTCATCGCGAAGACGGGCGGCGTCGCGCGCGACGAGATGTTCAGCACGTTCAACATGGGCCTGGGCCTCATCGTCGTGGTGGCGAAGGAGGACGTGGCGAAGGCGCTGGAGGTGCTGCGCGCGCGCGGGGTGGAGGCGTCCGAGGTGGGCCGGGTGGAAGCGGGCCAGGGCGAGGCCACGGCGGTCATCGACCCATGAGCGCGCGGCGGGCGCGGCTGGGGGTGCTCGTCAGCGGCGGCGGGAGCAACCTGCAGGCGCTGCTCGACGCGGCCGGCAGGCGGACTACCCGGCCGAGGTGGCGTGCGTGCTGTCCAACGTGCCCACGGCGTTCGCGCTGGAGCGCGCCCGGAAGGCGGGCGTGCGCGCGGAGGTGGTGGACCCCAAGGGCTTCGGGTCGAAGGCGGACTTCGAGGCGGCGGTGCTCGGCGTGCTGGCGGACGCGGGCGTGGAGTGGGTGTGTCTGGCGGGCTTCATGCGGCTGGTGAGCGCGGACTTCCTCAAGCGCTTCCCGGGGCGCGTGCTGAACATCCACCCTTCCCTGCTGCCCGCGTTCCCGGGCCTGCATGCGCAGAAGCAGGCGCTGGAGCGCGGCGTGAAGGTGGCCGGCTGCACGGTGCACTACGTGGACGCGGGCACGGACACGGGCCCCATCATCGCGCAGGCCGCGGTGCCCGTGCTGCCGGAGGATGACGAGGCGAGCCTGAGCGCGCGCATCCTCGCGGAGGAGCACCGGCTGTATCCGCTGGCCGTGCGGCTGGCGGTGACGGGCGCGGTGACGCTGGACGGGACGCGCACCCGGGTGGATGCGCGGGTGACGGGAGACGCCGGCGCCCTGCGCAGCCCGGGGGCCCCGAAGTGACGAAGGTGGAGGGCCTGGCGGAGCACGCTCCGCCTTCCGGAAGCGATGCCGTGGCCCAGGAGGCTCGACGGCGGCCCTGCGCGCGGCCCCCACGGTGCTGGTCAGCGCGTGCCTGCTGGGCGAGGCGTGCCGCTATGACGGGCGCTCGCAGCGTTCGGAGAGCGTGCTCGCGGCGCTGGAGGGCAAGGCGGTCATCCCCATCTGTCCGGAGGCCGCGGCGGGCCTGGGCATCCCTCGGCCTCCCGTGGACCTCGCCGGTGGCACGGGCGTGGACGTCTGGGCCGGCCGGGCGCGGGCCTCACGCGGGAGACGCGCGAGGACCGCACCGCCGCGTTCCAGGAGGGCGCCCGGCTGGCCCTGGACGCCGCGCGGCGGTTCGACGTCACGGTGGCGCTGCTGAAGGAAAAGAGCCCCTCGTGCGGCAGCCAGCGCGTCTACGAGACCGGCGTGCTGCGCCCCGGTGAAGGCATCACCACCGCGCTCCTGCGCGCGGACGGGCGCACCGTCGTGAGCGACGAGGACCTGTAGCCTCCTCGCGCGGGACCTCGCCGCCCGTGCCCGACACGCAGCACGCCTGGGCCGCGAGCCGGGCCGTCGCCCTCTCGGTGTTCGCGAATCACCCCGGCGCGGGCAGCTCCAGCTCGTCTCCCGGCCGGGGCGCGAAGCAGGCCTCCACCTCCGCGTCCGTCACCTCCGCGAGCGTGGCCGGGCTCCAGCGCGGCTTCTGATCCTTGTCCACGAGCACCGCGCGGATCCCCTCCTTGAAGTCCGGCCGCGCGGTCAGCGCCTGACTCAACCGGTACTCCATGCGCGCCGTCGCGTCGTAGTCCTGGCCGCGTCCGATGCGCAGCTGCCGCAGCGTCACCCGGAGGCTCGTGGGAGACATGCGCAGCAGCGCCGCGCGGGTCTCCTCCGCCCACGCCGTGCCCTCGCGCTCCAGCGCCGTGAGGACGTCCTCCACGCGGTTCCCCTGGAAGCACCGCGCGATGACGTCCGCCCGCGCCGCGAGCCCCGAAGCCCCCGGCTCCTGATGGAAGCCCTGGAGCACGCGCGCCGCCACGTCGCGCCCCGGTCCGCTCCAGTCCGCGGCCACCAGCGCGTCCACCACGTCCTCCAGCCGCGAGGACTCCACCCGGTGCGTCGCGTAGCCCAGCCACAGCGCATCCGCCGCGTCACACCGCGCGCCGGTGAGCCCCAGGTACGTCCCCGCCTCGCCGGGGAAGCGCGGCAGGAACCAACCGCCGCCCACGTCCGGGAAGATGCCGATGGCCGTCTCCGGCATCGCGAGCACCAGCTTCTCCGTCACCGCCCGGAAGGCCCCGTGCATGGACAGCCCCAGCCCCCCTCCCATGCAGATGCCGTCCACCAGCGCGATGAACGGCTTGGGGAAGTGGTGGATCCGGTGGTTGAGCGCGTACTCCGCGAGGAAGAACTCGCGCGACAGCGGCGTGCCGGAGTCCTGCCGTGCGACCGAAGCAGCCACCGCGCGCACGTCCCCTCCCGCGCAGAACGCCTTGCCTCCCGCGCCGCGGATCACCACGGCCTTCACGGACGGGTCCGCCGCCCACGCATCCAGCCGGGGATGCAGCGCCCGGCACATGTCCAGCGAGAGCGCGTTGAGCGCCTTCGGTCGGTTGAGGGTGACCAGGCCCACGGCGCCCCGCGTCTCCAGCAGCACGTCCTCGCTCATGCCGTGGGGGATATCAGCCCGGAAGGGGCTCGTACGTGAGATTCGGGGGTGACATGGCGGCCAGAATCGGTATTGGGAAGAACATGACTCCCGCAGCCGCCCCCCTGCTCGCCGCCGTCTTCGACATGGATGGCACGCTCGTCGACAACATGGACTTCCACAACCGCGCCTGGGTGTCGCTCGCCCGGAAGCTCGGGCTGGAGGGGCTGACGGCGGAACGTTTCCAGAACGAGTTCGCGGGCAAGAAGAACGAGGAGATCCTCCCGCAGCTGCTGGGCCGCACCCTCTCCGTCGCGGAGCTGGACGCGCTCGCCGAGGAGAAGGAGTCCCACTACCGCGCCATCTACCGGCCCTACCTGGCGCTGCACCGGGGCGCGGAGGGCTTCCTGCAGCGCCTGCGCGACGCGCACCTGCCCCTGGCCGTGGCCACCGCCGCGCCGCTGGGCAACCGCGAGCTGGTGCTGGACGGGCTCTCCGTCCGGCCGTTCTTCGCCAGCATCGTCGGCGCCGAACAGGTGGCGCGCGGCAAGCCCGCGCCGGACATCTTCCTCGCGGCGGCCCAGGCGCTGAACGTGCCCCCGGAGTCGTGCCTCGCCTTCGAGGACGCCATCAACGGCGTGCTGTCCGCGCGCGCCGCCGGCATGCTCACCGTGGGCATCACCACCACCACGACCGCGGAGGCGCTGAAGAAGGCGGGAGCCCACTTCACCGCCCCGGACTTCGACACGCTGCCCCCGGAGCTGCTCGCGCACCTGTTCAGCTCCAGGATTTGAGGGGGGCCTGGCCGCCCCACCCCGGGTCCGGCCTCCCGGAAGCCGGGGCGCCAAAAGGGCGCCAGACGCGGTGACGTTGTGTAGTGTTCGGCGGCCATGTCGACGTCCGCCGCCAAACTCAAGCTCCCCTCGGGCCCGTCCCGGCACGTGTACGACGTCATCGTGCTGGGCAGCCAGGTCGGAGGCGCGCTCGCCGCCGCGCTCCTGGCGAAGCGCAACCACCGCGTGTTGCTGGTGGAGCACGACGGCATGGGCCCCGGCTACGAGCACGACGGCTTCGTGCTGCCCTACGCCCCCTTCGTCGCGCCGCCCCTCAAGGCGATGCCCGCCGTGGAGGAGGCCCTCAACGAGCTGGGGCTGTCCACCGCCATCGGCCGCGCGCTGCGCCCCACGCCCCGGAGCTCCAGCTCGTGCTGCCCAGGAACCGGGTGGACCTGCTCGGGGACGCCGCCCGCCGCCGCGCGGAGCTGACGCGCGAGTTCGGCGAGGCCGGCGAGGGCATCCAGGGCGCGCTCACCGGCAGCGCCGCGCAGCACGAGGCCACCGACGCCTTCTTCAAGCAGGGCCCCCAGCTGCCGCCCGACGGCTTCTTCGACGGCTGGAAGCTCAAGGGGCAGATCAAGGAACACCCGGCCCTGGAGGCCGCGCCGCGGCTGGCGGGCGAGGAGCCGGCGCTGGCGCTGGTGCGCGGCCTGCTGCCCTTCCTGGTCCACCTGGAGAAGCCCTCCGCGCCCCTGGCGCGGACGCGGGCCCTGTCCCAGGTGCTCACCGCGCCGTCCACCTACCCCGGCGGCATGGACGCCCTGCGCGACGTGCTCACCCGGCGGCTGACGGAGCTGGGCGGCGACGTGCTGGGCCGCGACAACCCGGCGGGCTTCATCGTCGAGGAGCTGGCGTTCGACGGCAGCAAGTTCTCCGGCGTGAAGCTGGTGCGCTCGGACACGCTCTACCGCGCGTCGTGCCTGGTGACGGCCACGGACTCCGGGGCGCTGCGCCGGCTGGTGACGGACAAGAAGCACCACCGCGGCCTGCTGGAGCACCTGGATCAATCCAACATCAAGTCGCTGCTCTTCAGCGTGAACTGGGTGGTGCCGGAGGCGGCGCTCCCGCGCGGCATGGGCGAGCTGGTGCTGGTGGACACCCAGGACGCGGAGCTGGGCCCGCTGCTCGTGCAGCAGCACCCGGCGCGCACCTCCGCGGGCACGGGGGGCAAGGACGTGGAGGGCGTGCGCGTGGTGTGCGCGGGCGCCTTCGTCCCGGCCACCGCGCGCGACGAGGGCGAGGAGCACCTCAAGGTGCTGGCCGCGCGCATCGACGAGCACCTGGACCGGCTGATGCCCTTCACGAAGCAGCACCGCGCGCTGCGCTCGGTCCCCTACCTGGACGCCGGGGGGGTGCGCGGCAGCCGGCTCATGCCCCACCCGCTCTACAGCTTCGAAACGGAAGCCTTCCTGGGCGTCACGGGGTTGAAGCAGCGCACGCCCTCGAAGAACGTGATCCTGGCCGGCCGCGAGGTGCTGCCCGGCCTGGGCCTGGAGGGCGAGCTGCTCGCGGGCATGCGCGCCGCGCGGCTGGTGCAGGACATGTTGAAGAAGAAGGATCCGCTCAAGGGATAGGCCCTCGGGTCGGATCCGGCTGGATTTCCGGCCTGTTTCTGGTAGGGTCCGCCGCTCTTTTATGGGCTGCTGTCGAACGCCCCAGTTTTCAAGGAGTTAGCAGTCATGGCGTGGAAGTGCGACCTCTGTGGGAAGCGTCCGCTGGTGGGTAACAACGTCAGCCACGCGAACAACAAGACCAAGAAGCGGACCCTGCCGAACCTGCAGAAGGTGCGGGCGAACGTGAGCGGCAGCATCGAGCGCGTGCTGGTCTGCACCCGCTGCATCAAGGCCGGCAAGGTGACCAAGGCCGCCTGAAGTCCGGGGGCCTTCCGGTGGGCATGACGCGCGCTCGAAAGTCCGCGCTTCCGCCCACCGAACGGCTCCACCCCCGTGCGGATGACCTGGACCTCCTCCCTGTCGAGGCGGTCGTCCGACGGTTGCATCAAGAAGACCTGATCGCGCTTCGCGCGGTCCGTGAGGCGTTGCCGTCCATCGCGACGGCTGCCCGGGCCGTGGCGGAAGCGCTGCGCGCTGGCGGCCGGCTGCTCTACGTGGGCGCGGGCACCAGCGGACGGCTCGGCGTGCTCGACGCGAGCGAGTGTCCCCCCACCTTCGGCGTCCCGGCGACGCGGGTCCAGGCGGCCATC
>NZ_JBKGHJ010000255.1:0-12095 GCF_046520365.1 Corallococcus sp. 4LFB | reverse complement strand
CGCGGCCGGCTGCGCGCGGCGGGCACGCAGCCCGAGCTGGGGCCGGAGGTGCTGCCCGGGCTCGTGGAGCCCTTCCTCGCGCTGCTGGACGAGGCGATGGAGGAGGTGACGCGCAGTTGGCTCACCGTGCACGACCGCGCCGTGTGGGCCGCGAGCGGCGTCCGGCTGGAGCAGGTGGACATGCACCTGGACCTGGGCTCCCCGGGCGCGGCGCGCGTCCTGGAGGAGGCGGTGACGGCGGCGGGCGCGCTCTCCGGCCGCTCGGCGCCCTTCGACGCCTTCCTGCGCAAGGGCCGTCAGGAGACCGCGGAGGGGCTCAACGAGGCCGGCGCGCGCGACCTGCTGGCCCGCTTCCGCGAGCGCCTGGCCAGCCTGCCGTTCAGCTAGCGAGCCGCGCCTCGACAGGGCCCGGATGCAACCGGGCCCTGGAAGCGGGCGGCCGGGCGCTGCACCCGGACTTCAGGGCTTCGCGGGCGAGGCGGGCGCGGGCAGCGCGGGGTCTTCCTTCTTCGGGGGCAGCACGCGCAGCTCCTCGAAGCGCTCCGCCAGCGTCTGCGGCGTCAGCTCCTCCTGCCACTGCTTGGGGTTGGTGTTCCACCCGAAGTCGGCCGGCACCTTGCCGCCGCCCTGGCTGGTGTAGCCGATGGTGTCCGGAAACTGCGGGGACCAGCGGTTGCCGGGATCCGGCTCCTTGGTCACGTGCTGCCGGTTGGGGAGGATGAAGGGCTTGGACTTGGGAGCATCACTCATGCAGCCAAGCCTCTCCGAAAGAGACCTCATTGGGTAGAGCCAAGCTGGGCTGCTGCCGCCTTCGCGCATGGTTCTTGGGGGGCAGCACGCTCGGCCCCAGCTCGAACACCGCGGCGAAGTAGCGGGCCTGCGACTCGCTGCCGTACCGGTACCGCCGCACGCCCCCCGCATGGGCCACCTCCACCCGCCAGCCCTTCCGGTCGCACATGACCTTCACTGTGTTCCCTGCACCCATCCCACGCCTCCCCCGTCCCGCTGTCGTCCGAGGGGGTGCCCCATGAAATCCCCGTGCCAGCGCCTGCAAGCCTGCCCAACGGGTTGCGGTGTCAGCGGGTGAGCAGTCGCCAGGGGACCGGTAACGTTTGCAGCCTGCCCCCGAGGGCCGCCCTCTGTCCCCTAGAGGTGGGGCGGGGCGCCACACCAAGTCCCCGCGGGGTGATGCCGGTCTGCTTGTGTCGGGCGGATCCTGCGTTAACTCAATGGCATGACCCAATTCGAGACCCAGAACGGAGAGCGGTTCGCGGACTTCGATCTTCCCGAGGGCTGCATGATGTGTGGCGGCGCGGTCTCCATCCGGGCCACGCCAGCGGGGGCCCACGGCTACTGCCCCCACTGCCACGTGCTGTCGCGTCCGCAGATGAAGGTGAAACCCAACGGCGTCGAGCTCTCCTTCGAGACCACGGCGCTCGCCTGAACCCGGGCGTCCCTTCCTGGTGCACGGAGCGTCAGTGCACCAGGGCCACGAGCAGCGGCGCGCTGAGGAACGACAGCGGAATGCCCACGCCCACCATCAGCACCGCCAGCTCCGGATCCAGCTCGTGCTCGGCGGCGAGGATGGCCGCCGTCACCATGGGCGCCATGGCGATTTGAAGCACCGTGGCCTGCCTCACCCCCAGCGCCAGCCCCGGCACGAGCGTCAGCAGGCCCAGCACCGCCAGCGGCGCGAGCACCAGCTTGTAGGACAGCCCCAGCACGAGCGCCGGTACGCGCGGACGCAGCCCCTGGAGCCGCAGCTGGAAGCCCACGATGAACAGCGCCAGCGGCGTGAGCAGGTCGCCCAGCCGCTGCAGCACCGCCTCCAGCCAGTCCGGGAAGGCGAAGGGCCGCAGCACCAGCGCCACCACCAGCGCCTGGAACGGGGGGAACACCAGCACCTTGCGCACCAGCCCGCGCGCGGACACCGCCGCCTGGTGGGCGTGGGCCCTCGCCGCCGTCAGCGTGGCGAGCGTCGCCAGCACCATGAACGAGCCCAGCTGATCCACCACCACCGCCACCGGCACGCTCGCGGGCCCCAGCAGCGCCGTGGCCATGGGCAGGCCCACGAAGGCCGTATTGCCCAGCCCCGCGGTGAGGATGAGCGCCGTCACCGAATCGCGTGACAGGCCCAGCCGGGGCCCGAGCAGCCGCAGGAACAGCACCGCCCCCCCGAAGAGCAGCCACGGCGCCACGGCGGCCACCATCAGCCCGGGCGCGAACTCCAGCCGGTGCATGGCGCGCAGCACCAGCGCGGGCAGGGACACGTTGAGGATGAAGGCGTTGAACGCGGGCGCCGTCCCCGCGGGGAACCGGCCGCTCGCACGCGCCAGCACGCCCAGCACCAGGCACACCCCCAGGAGTCCGATGACCTGCCCCATGCCCGCCTTGCGTCCCGCCTTCCTGCGTGTGCGTTGGCGCGGCAACCTGGAGGAGCCCGCCAGCGATGTCCAGCGCCATCAGGGCGCACGCGGGGAAGTCGCGTTTCGCGCGCGGCTGGAATGCATGAGGCCCCAACCAGCTCCAACCGCGTGGCCGTGACGGAGCGGGCATGGAAACGCGCGGGGCGCGGGCGCATGCTGGCGGGCGCCCCGGTCAGTCCTTCCTCCCCACGGCCGTCGGGCATCCTCCATGAATCCCGTTGCCACGGTGTTGAGAGCGCTGGGCGGGGGTGGCCTGCCACGGACGTACTGGGTCCTGTGGGTGGGCACCTTCGTGAACCGGCTGGGGTCCTTCGTCGCGCCGTTCCTGGCGCTCTACCTCACGCGCGAGCGCGGCTTCAGCGTGGAGCAGACGGGCTTCATCGTGGCGCTCAACGGCGCGGGCGCGGTGATGGCGGGGCCCCTGGGAGGCATGCTCGCGGACCGGGTGGGCCGCAGGCTGACGCTCGCGGGGGGCCTGTGGCTGGGCGCCGGGGCTATGCTGTTCATCGGCTTCTCGGAGACGCCGGGGCGCATCGCGGTGGCGGCCTTCATGCTGGGCCTCCTGGGGGATTTGTACCGGCCGGCGGTGTCCGCGGCGGTGGCGGACGTGGTGCCGCCCCGGGACCGGGCGCGCGCGTACGGGATGCTCTACTGGGTCATCAACCTGGGCTTCGCCATCGCGCTGCCGCTGGCGGGCCTGCTGGCGGGGCTGGGCTACCGGCTGCTCTTCATCGCGGACGCGGTGACCACGTTCCTCTACGGCTGCTGCGTCTGGGCCTTCGTGCCGGAGACGCGGCCGCAAGCCGCGGCGGAGCACAAGGCCCGCTCCACGCTGGGGGACCTGCTGACGCCGTTCCGCGACGGCGTGTACCTGGCCTTCTGCCTGCCCGTCTTCGCGCTGGCGCTGCTCTTCTTCCAGAGCACCCTGAGCCTGCCGCTGACGCTGTCCGCGCGGGGCCTGACGCCCGCGGACTACGGCCTGGTGATGGCGGTCAACGGCGTGCTCATCGTCGCGCTGCAGCCGTTCGTCACGCGCGCGGTGGGCCGGGTGCGGCGCTCCACGGCGCTGGCGTTGGCGGGGGTGCTGACGGGGGTGGGCTTCGGGCTGCACGCGCTGCCGGCGAGCGTGCCGTGGGCGATGGTCGCCGTGGCGGTGTGGACGCTGGGGGAGATGGCGCAGTCACCGGTGGCGCCGTCGGTGGTGGCGGACCTGGCGCCCGCGGAGCTGCGAGGCAGCTACCAGGGCGCGTACCACATGATGTGGGGGCTCGCGTCCAGCGTCGCCCCCGCGCTGGGCGGCGCGATGCTGGGCCACGTGGGCGCCACCGCGCTGTGGGCGGGCTGCTTCTGCGTGGGACTGGCCGCGGCCGCGTGGCACCTCACCATCGCGGGCGCGCGCAGGCGCCGCGTGGAGACGCTGCGCCTGGAGCGCCCGGAGATGAGCGCCAGCCTGGACTGAAAAAAGGGAGGGCCGCCTACTGCCCGACGCCCAGGAGGGCCTCGGGCCTGGTGAGGCCGCGCGCGCGGGCGACGGGCTGGAGGATGTCCTGCGGGGGCGCGTCCGCGGTGAGCAGCAGCGCGCGCACGGCGGTCTCCACCACGTCCTCGGCGCCGGGGCGCACCATGCCGCGCCGGGCGTCCTCCACGCGCTTGCCGCGGTACACGTCGAAGCGCTCCTTCACGTGCTTCGCCACGTCCGCGACGGCCTTGTCGCCCGCGTCCACGCGCAGCTCCAGCTCGTTGCGCAGCTGCACGGGGTCCGCCAGCACGCCGTAGCGGTCATAGCCCTTGTGCGCCAGGTCCTCGTGCAGCACCGCGTAGTCCTGCGTGTTGGGCGCGGCCACCTGCTGGGGCGTCAAGAGGTCGCGCATCACCGCCGTCACGGTGGCCGTCACCGTCAGCCGGTGCAGCTGCACGTCGTAGACGAAGTCCGAGTACATGGGCTCCTCCACGGTGATGGGCTCGCGGAAGACGGTGTCGCGGTGGCGCTGCACCTCGGCGCGCTGGAGCTCCGCCTTGTCCAGCGCCGCCTGCACGGCCACCTCCAGCACGCGCGCCGCCTTGGCCTTCTGCGCCATCAGGCCCTCGTCCTGCGTGCACTGCCCCGAGCACCGCTCCGGGTCGCACTCGCCAGGCAGCTTGCCCGGGCTCTTCGCGTCGCGAGCCTCCTCGCCGCACTCCTGGATGGCCGCGCGGCACTCGCGCTTCTCCCGCTCGCGGCAGCGCTCGGCGGCGTCGCGCAGCGTGCCCAGCTCCACCTGGGCGCGCAGGTACTCGCGCAGCACGGCGGCCTGCTTGCGCTCCACGCCCTCCAGGGTGCGCTCCGTCTCCAACAGCTTCTTCTCGTAGTCGCCGCGCCTGGGGTTGGGCACGGAGCGGTTGCCCGCGAGGTAGCGCTGGCTGCGCTGGGAGTCCTCCACCGCCTTGAGCGGCAGCACGCGCTCCAGGGCCAGGTCCAGCTTCACGCCCACGCGGCCCGGGGGCGCCTCCGTCACGACCTTCAGGGGCAGCTTCGTGGGGAGCGCCGCGGCCAGCCGTCCCGCGCTCAGCCGCTGCGCCACGTCGGGGGCCTGGGCGTTGTCCTCCACGGGCGTGGCCACCACCAGGAAGGCCACCTCGTCGCGCAGCCGCTGCCGTACGGCCTCCGCGCGCTCCCGGGCGGCGGTGGCGCCCACGCGCTCCTGGTCCGCGCGCACGTAGGCCACGAGCGCGTTGCCCAGCTTGCCCGCCTTCTCCAGCGTGTCCGCGCTGGCGAAGAAGCGCTTCGCCCACGCCACCTGCACCGCGTCCACGCCCTTGCGAGCGTTCACGTGGTCCGGCGACACGGCCAGCACCGCGTCCAGCTCCGCGCGAGCATCCTGGAGCTTCTCCTCCTTGAGCAGCCCCAGGGCCACCCCCACGCGCGCCTCCAGCGTCTGCGCGAGCAGCGCGCGAGCCCCCTCGTGGTCGGGGTCCAGCTCCAGCACGCGCACCAGCAGCTTGGTGGCGGACGGCAGGTCCCCGGAGGAATGGGCGGCGCCGGCCTCCTGGTACACCTCCGCGCCCCACTCCTTGCGCACCGCGCGCAGCTTCACGGTGATTTCGGACGCCTCCGGATCCGCGGCCAGGGCGCGCAGGTAGGCGGCTTCGGCTTCCGCCCAGTGGCGCTCCTTCACGGCGCCGTCGCCCTCGCGCACCGCGCGGGAGAAGGCGGAACAGCCGCTGAGCAGCACCAGCGACAGCAGGGCCAGGGCGCTCAGCCAGCGGGAGGGGGCGGGGGGGATTCGGGCGGGGGAGCTCACGCGCCGCATTCTCGCGGGAAAGCGCGCCGGGCGTGAAGATTCCGACGCCCGCCCGGCCGGCTACCCCTCGTGAAGGCAGACATCCTGGCGGGACGGGCCAGGGACACCCGACGTCATTAGGCTGTTGTGCCTTTTGAATGTGTCACACCCACACGGTCTTCTGCTGGCAGCGATGAGACGGGGTGCAAGCGTTCAGTGCCCGGGCAGCGGGACTCCGGGAATGACGCGACGCACCAGTCAGTAGAGGGAATCAGCACCCACGAGGGGGGCTAGAGGAATCCAATGCCTTGTCCACAGCCGCGTCCCACCAAGTTCCATCTCCCGCTGCGGGCCGACTCGTTCTCCATCGAGGACCACCGCAACGTCCACTGCCGTTTCTACGGCGGCTGCATCGACGTGGCGGTCCGTCAGGACTGGGAGAGCTTCACCTGCGCCAAGTGCCCCATGTTCCAGCAGGACAAGGCACCCGGCGCCAGCTCGTATGCCTTCACGCAGCCCGCGAACTTCGGGCAGCCGTAGCGTCCTTGTTTCAAGGTCTGTGATTGAGACGGCCGGGCGCCCTGCCCACTTCCGCGCCTCTTCGGCAGGAGGGGGAGCGGGCTGGAGGGGCGCCCGTCGTCCGGTTCCGCTTCCTGTCCCCCCGGGCACTGCGTTCCTGAGGGACAGGGTCCACCTTGTCAGGCGGCGAGGGGACAGCGGATGCAGGAGCGGCGTGTCACATCGTGGTTGGAGCTGCAGGACCTGCTGTTCGCGGGCTCGTGGAACGAGCCGCTGGGCCGGTTCCGCACGAGCTTCGTGTTCCGGGGGGTCCCGGACGCGAAGCTGGACTTGACGGCGACGCTCAACCGCCAGGGTGCGTTCGTGCGCCAGGAGCGGGATTTGCTGCGGGCCTTCCGCAAGTACGCGCGGGGGGTGCCGGGCACGGAGCGGCTGACGTCCATCTGGGACTGGCTGGCGCTGGCGCAGCACCATGGGATGCCCACGCGGCTGCTGGACTGGACGTTCAGCCCGTATGTGGCGCTGCACTTCATGACGGAGCGCATGGACCTGCTGGATGAGGACGGCGCCATCTGGTGCGTGGACTATCACCAGACGAACCAGCAGCTGCCCAAGCCGCTGCGGGAGCAGCTGCGGCTGGAGGGCGCGGACGTGTTCACGGCGGAGATGCTGGCGTCGGTGGCCGGGGACCTGGCGGCGTTCGACGGGCTGGGCGCGCACCCCTTCGTGTTGTTCTTCGAGCCGCCGTCGCTGGACGCGCGCATCGTGAACCAGTTCGCGCTGTTCTCGGTGATGAACGGGCCGGACCTGAGCCTCAACGACTTCCTGGGGCACCAGCACCAGGGGGTGCGCAGGCTCGTGGTGCCGGCGAAGCTCAAGTGGGAGGTCCGCGACAAGCTCGACCAGGCGAACATCACCGAGCGGGTCCTCTTCCCCGGCCTGGACGGCCTCAGCCGCTGGCTGCGCCGCTACTACGCCCCCCGTCCCCGGTAGGCGAAGGCTCGTTCGCGGGAGCTTCGGGGGCGGGCGGTGGGGCCTCCTGTGAAGGAGAGCTGGCGGGGGGCTGCGTGTCCGGAGCCGGCGTTCGAGCTTCTCCTGGCCCCAGCAGATCCTTGGCAACGACCTGTCCTTGAGGGGTGACGGCATAGACATCCCACCCATCCAGGAGGCGAAAGCGTGGCCCGCGACATCGGAGGAAGTCGTGGATCACCCTCACGTAGTAGAGCCCTTCCGTCGGTCCCGTGAAGACCACGGCCACCAGCCCCTGCTCCGGGCTCGAGCAGCCGTCGAACAGGTGTGGATAGGGGTTGGTGCGGATCAACTCGCGGATGGCACCCGCGGCCGCGAGAACGGCCCCAGCCTCCATGGGCTGTCCCACCAGTTTCGCGGACTGCTCATCGGGCCATTCAACGGTTCCCTTCCAGGCAGGAGCCCGGGCGGCGCACCCCGTCACCATCGCCACGACACCGAACAGCGCGCAGACGTTCCTCATCCCAGTTCCTATTCGGGAAGCAGTTGGATTGCTCCATCCCGGCACAGCGGGGCAGAGCTGTAACGGGTTCGCGTCGGGATGCACGTTCCCAGAAGCCGCCAGCGGCGCTCCCGCTGGCTCCATTGTTCAATCTCGCCCGTGGGAAAGTAGCGGAGGAAGACGCGTGAACCATCCTTACGCTCCGCGACGAGGGCGGACGCCATCAGGATGGCCTGCCCCCCTGAACATCGCGGGAGCAGGGTTGCCTGGAATCATCCGGAACTCCGCCATCGCGGGCCGGCCTGCGAATGCATCCGTGGGCCACACGGTGAGGTCGAGGGTAGAGGGAGGCGTTCCGCACGGATGATTGTGGATGTAGCCCACAACCCATATCCGGTCGGAGGAATGATCGCTGTCCATCACGTCGGATGACGGCTGGCACCCGTTGTAAGACCCTCGAAGCGGCTTCGTGACCCTCCAGGACAACGCATCCTCGGTCCCGGCGACATACACCGTCGAGCAGTACTCCATGGACAGCCCCACGATGGGCCGTTGACTGACGGGGTCACACGTCTTCGCGCCAGGCAGCCTGAGCAAGGCGTCGGCTACGTCCCTGAGCAGGTCAATGGGGATGGTCACATCCCCCGTAGGCATTTCGAAGGAGGCGACTTCCGACCATGGGCCCCGAACAGGTTCGCCCCGTCCGGGTTCGACATAGCGCGCATTGGAGGAGGGCGCGCTCGCACAGGCCATCATGAGCACGAGCAATGGCAAGAAGGGCTTCATCAGGGGACCCGCTCCATTGTCGCGGATCATGCCTCCTCCGCCTGCGGCGCACCCTAACCGCGAGTCTCTCCGGCTCCAATCGGGTTCGTCAGCACCGCGGCGTCCCCCATTCCCCGTTCACGCATGCACGGGCTCCCCACCCACGGGCCCGGACCTGTCCCGGTCGCGCCGTGCCTCGCGCTCCGCGTCTTCCCTCGCCCACCGCGCGTCATCCGTGCGCGCGTTCTTGTGCGAGAGCGCGCCGCCCATGATGACCCCGCCCAGCACCACCAACATCACCAGGATTCCCACCACCACCGCGCCGACGATGAGCATGTGGACCACCTCCACTCCCAACGGTGCGTCGCGCCCGCCCCTCCCGCAGGCCGGAGCCGACACACCCTGCGGGACCTTGCCTCCCCGCCCGTCCCCACCCGTCCGCGCCCCCGGTGCCCCCGCCTGGCAATGGACAGACACGGGACGCACCTTCGTCGTAGCGCCGCCGGAACGCCCCACATGGAGGTGCGCCAATGCAAGACGCCGGCACCGGGCGACACGACACCCCTCCCCCCTGCCTGGAAGCACAAGCCCTCGCCTCCCCCACCCGCTCCCCCACTCCCCGCCCCGCCCACGTCCAACGGTGAATGCCCGCCGCACGACGACTTCGACGACCCCATCGCATCCTGGTAGGGAATCAGGGCATGAGCGTGCCCCGCCCCAACCCCCTGCTGTCGGACCGCGACGTGGACTTCCAGCTCTACGAGGCGCTGGACACCGCGGGCCTCTGCGCGCTGCCCGCCTTCCAGGAGCACTCGCGCGACACCTTCGCGCTCCTCCTGGACAGCACCCGCCGCTTCGCCCGCGAGGTGCTCGCCCCCACCTACCGGCCCATGGACGCCGCCCCGCCCGTCTTCGAACACGGCCGCGTGCGCGTGCACCCCGCCATGCGCTCGCTCTACGCCGGCATGGTCGACCTGGGCCTGCTCACCGCCACCCGCCCCCCTGACGTCGGCGGCCAGCAGCTCCCCCTCACCGTGCACGCCGTGGCCAGCGCCTACCTCATGGCCGCCAACCTGAGCGCCTATGGCTACCTGGGCCTCACGCTCGGCGCCGCGCACCTCCTGGAGGTCTTCGGCACGCCCTTCCTGCGCGACACCTTCATGGCCCGGCTGTACCGCGGTGAGTGGACCGGCACCATGGCCCTCACCGAGCCCCAGGCCGGCAGCAGCCTCGCGGACGTGAAGACGCGCGCCACGCCCGCGCCGGACGGCTCCTACCGCCTCCAGGGCTCGAAAATCTTCATCAGCGGCGGCGACCAGGACTTCACCGACAACGTCGTGCACCTCACCCTCGCCCGCATCGAGGGCGCGGAGGGCGGCACGCGCGGCGTGTCCCTCTTCGCCGTGCCCGCGAAGAGGCCGGAGGCAGACTCGTTCGTCCCCAACGACGTCCAGGTGGCCGGCGTCATCCACAAGATTGGCTGGCGCGGCCTGCCCAGCCTCGTCCTCAACTTCGGTGAAGCCAATGACTGTCACGGCTGGCTCGTGGGCCAGCCCGGCCGCGGCCTCGCCTGCATGTTCCAGATGATGAACGAGGCGCGCATCATGGTGGGCCTCAACGGCGTGTCCACCGCCGCCGTCGCCTACCAGGAGTCGCTCGCCTACGCGCGTGAACGCCCCCAGGGCCGCCCCGCCGGCATCCGCGACGCCACGCGCGCCCAGTCCCCCATCATCGAACACGCCGACGTGCGCCGCATGCTGCTGCGCCAGAAGGCCATCGTGGAGGGCGGCCTCGCGCTCTTGCTCACCACCTCCACGCAGGCGGACCTCGCCAACCACGCGCCGGACGAAGCCACGCGCAAGCGCGCGCACCTGCTGCTGGACCTGCTCACGCCCATCGCCAAGACGTTCCCCGCGGAGAAGGGCTTCGAAGCCAACGCGCTCGCGCTCCAGATTCACGGCGGCTACGGCTACTCCAGCGAGTACCTCCCGGAGGCGTGGCTGCGCGACCAGAAGCTCAACAGCATCCACGAGGGCACCACCGGCATCCAGGGCCTGGACCTGCTCGGGCGCAAGGCGGTGGCGGAGGGCGGCGCCGCGCTCCAGGCGCTCGACGAGGAGGTGCGCGCCACCACCGCGCGCGCCCACGCCGCGGGCGTGGAGCCCGCGTGGAGCGACGCGCTGGAGGACGCGCTCCAGCAGGCCACCGGCCTCACGCTGGAGCTGGGCGCGCGCGGCATGGCGGGCGAGGTGGACGTGATGCTCCGCCACAGCACGGACTTCCTGGAGCTCTTCAGCGTGGTGGCCGTGGCGTGGCGCTGGCTCGCGCAGGCCGCCGCCGCGAAGGAGGGCCTGGCGCGCACGGCGCACGCGGAGGACGCTGGCTTCTACGAGGGCAAGCTCGCCGCCGCGCAGTACTGGTTCGCGGTGGAGGTGCCGCGCGTGCCGCTGCTCGCCCACCTGTGCCGCACGGGCGAGGACTCCTACGCGCGCATGCGTCCGGACTGGTTCTGACATGTCCGTCTCCTTCCACCTGTGCCAGCCCGGCGGGGGCGCCTCGTGCGGCGCCTGCTGCGGCCTCTACAACTTCCGGGACCACTCCCGCGCGGCGCTGACCCGGCGGCTCACGGCGCAGACGGAGCGGCTCTCCCGCGCCCCCCACACCCCGGAGGCCTACGGCGAGGCCGCGCGCGAGCTCACCGCGAACCGCGACGCCCCCGCCCTCTTCCCCATCGTGCGGGTGTGTCCCCTGCTGGGCTTCCTGGACGCGGAGCACCAGCGCGTGGGCTGCCTGGGCCATCCCCGGGTGACGGGCGGCGCGGACCTGCGCGACTGCGGCGTCTACCGCGCCACCGTCTGTGAGTCCTTCACCTGTCCGTCCTTCGGCTGGCTCACCGACGCGCAGGCCCGGCTGGTCCAGGCCGCGTGCGCGGACTGGTACCTCTACGGGCTGGTCATCACCGACGTGGAGTTCGTGCGCGGCTGCCTGAAGCTCCTGGAGTGGGAGCTGGGAGGCCCCGCGTCCCCGGACGTCCTGCGCGAGCGCCCCGACTCGCTCTCCGCCGTGCGCCGCCTCTTCGCCCTCAAGGAGACGGCCCCCGGCCGCGACGGACAGGCCACCGTCTTCGGCCGCTTCGCCCATGACACGGAAGGCGAACCCACCCCGCGCTCGCTGGACTACGCGGCGCTGGGCACGCGCGCCGCCCCCGAGGACGACGTGGTGCTGTGCCTGGGCTACACGCCCCCGGACGCGCCGGCCCTGCTCGCCGCGCGCGCCCTGGTGCGCGACCACGTGCGCGCCGTGGCCGCCACCTTCCCCGCGTAGCCCCCGCCATCCAGAAGCCAACACCCCTCCGCACGCCGGACGCTTGCAACGGCTGGGGGTCGTCCGCAGGTTTGCCTGCGGGAGGGTTGGCGGATGGGTGGACGTTGGATGTGGATGGGGATGGTGGGGCTGTGCTCGCTCGCTTCCGGCTGTCGGGAGCACGACACCGGGGACACGGTGACGCGGACGCCGACGTCCATGCAGGCGCGGAACTCCGCGACCGGCGGGCTGATGGTGCCCGCCGCGCTGGCACGGAGCACGGTGGACGGCGACCGTTCCCCAGGCGGCGGCGCGCCGCTGGCCGCGAACGCGCAGGTGCCCCCCGACACG